>JBIOXP010000144.1:0-5417 GCA_044869705.1 Binatia bacterium
CAGATCGATCCGGAATTGAGCGACTTCTACGCCACCCTTGTCGCCGACGGCAAAATCAGGCTCAGTCAAGGTCGGATCAAGAACTTTGAGTTCAGCGATTTGAGCACGAGCGCGGCAATCGATCACCGGGTGTGGCGGCTTACCAATCTGAGGGCGCGCTCCGCTGGAGGTGAAATCCAGGGAGTCACCACTATCTTTGATAAGCCCGATACGCTCGCGCTGGTCGCCGATCCCAAGATCGACGGTGTGCCGATTCAGTCGTTCCTTAACTGGTTCAATCTCAATACTACTGAAATGAGCG
This sequence comes from Binatia bacterium, assembly GCA_044869705.1. Classification (GTDB taxonomy): domain Bacteria; phylum Desulfobacterota; class Binatia; order UBA9968; family UBA9968; genus DP-20. Next base: position 302 of record JBIOXP010000144.1, read on the forward strand.
GTAAGGTGACCCTCAACGGGAAGTTGGAAACGGTGGGAAAGAACGACACGGAACGCAAGCGAAACTTAAACGGCGCGTTCAACCTGAGAATCGAGGACGGAACCATCAACCGGATGCGCATTCTGGTCCAGTTGCTGAATCTTCTCGACCTTTCACGCTGGTTCACGTTCCAGATGCCGGACCTCACCAAGCAAGGAATCCGCTTTCGCGCAATTACCGCCGACTTCAAAGTCAGCAACGGGATCTACTTCACCGATAATCTGATTGTCGATAGCAGCGACCTGCGCATGACCGGCGCCGGCAAAATCGATGTCCCTAAGGACGAGCTCGATTTCGTGGTCGCGGTGCGGCCGTTCGCGGGTATCGATACGGTCATCAGTTATATTCCGCTGCTCGGGCGCGGCATCGCGGCAATCAAGAATTCCCTCCTGGTAGCGAGTTTCAATATCACCGGCCATATCGACGAACCGACGATCACCCCGGCACCCCTGGGAACGTTGTCGGAATGGTTCTGGGGAGTGTTGGGAATTCCGAAAAACATCATCGGCTTCGGCGAAAGCGAAAAAAAAGAACCCGCCCAACCCGCGATCGAAGAGCCGCTTCAATGATGCCCAAAATGACGCTCTATACGCGCAAGGATTGTTGCCTGTGCGTCGAAATGAAGACGGTGATTGAGGAAATTGCCGCAAAAATTCCCGTCGCGATTGACGAAGTCGATATCGACCAATCGGTAGAGCTGCACACGCAATTCGCCCACGAGATCCCGCTCCTATGCATCGACGGCCGCAAAGCGTTCAAGTTTCGTGTGACCGCCAAACAGTTGGAACGGCGGCTGCGCCGTCAGTCGCGGCGCGGCTATTTGGCTTGGTTTCGGAAACGCCCTGAGCTCCGATAAAAAGATTTGGCCAGCTTGAGTGAATGGGCCGTTTTCACTATCGTTTAGGAAAAGGAGCGCAAGATGGCCAATCAGATCGTATGGTGCGACATTCCGGTCGAGGATTTGGAGCGCGCGATAAGATTTTATTCCGCCGTTCTCGGGCGCGATGTGAAACGGCATGATTTTTCCGGCGTGACCGTCGGCATTCTGCCGCACAACGACGGCGAAGTCGGCGGCTGCTTGTTGACGAGCCAGGAAGAAAAACCCGGCAAAGAAGGAGTCATGATCTATTTGACCGCCAACGGCCGTCTCGACGAAGCCGTGGCCGCAGTGCCGGTGCATGGCGGCAGTGTCATCAAACCGAAGCACGCGATCGGCCCGTTCGGGTTTCGCGCGATCGTCATCGACAGCGAAGGCAATCGAGTGGCGCTCCATTCGGAATAGCTTACCGGGGAACGCAAAGATGCTCGGTGCGATCCGTAAAAACGGTTTCGAGCTAAGCATTCTGCTGCTGCTCATCGGCATTGCGCCGGTGCTCGATGCAGCCCAAACAGGAAAAACCAAGCCGCAAAAGGCGCCGGCGATCGAGCAAGATCCAGGTCCGTGGTTGCTGGCTGGACGGCACGGTGAATGCGTGCCGCTTTCAATCCTCGGCAAAAAAGGACCCGAGTACAGCGATGTTCAAGGTCCGTATCACTTGGCGGAAAAGTTGCGCGCCGCGGGACACAACGCCGACGTGAAGGAATACAATGCCGGCACTCGGTCCGCCGTCGAGGTGCGCGCGCCTTCGGCCGGGCTCGACGTGATGTTCATCAAAAAGGATCTCTGCGACAAACCGCCGCTTGGCGCCGAAAAATAATCGTCAATCGTCGAGTTCTTCTTGGCGGCGCCTTGGCCGATCGGTTTGCCGCAGGATTTTCTTTCTGAGTCGGACGGACTCGGGTGTAACTTCCACCAATTCGTCGTCGGCGATCCATTCGATGCCTTCTTCGAGTCCCATTTCGCGGTGCGGCGTTATGATGATGTTTTCATCGCGGCCCGCAGCACGAATGTTGGTCAACTTCTTTTCGCGGCAGATGTTTACGTTCAAATCGACGTCCCGCGAATACTCACCCACCACCATCCCTTCATAAACCCGGGAGCCCGGCGGGATGAAAATGACGCCGCGCTCTTGCAGGTGAAAGACCGCGTACGGCGTCGTTTGTCCTTCCCGATCCGATACCATCGCGCCGTTACTGCGGCTTTGAATTGCGCCGTGCCAGAGTCCCCAGCCGTCGAACAAGGCATTCATGATTCCAGTGCCGCGGGTGTCCGTGAGAAAGCGCGAGCGAAAACCGATCAGGCCGCGCGAAGGCACGCTGAACTCGAGTCGGACGCGGCTCGAACCGGCATGAATCATTTTCGTCATCTTGCCTTTGCGCATGGCGAGCAGCTGCGACACCACGCCGATGAAATCCTCCGGAATGTCGATCAGCAACAATTCCAGGGGCTCGTGGAGCTTGCCATCGACTTCACGCGTCACCACGGTCGGCTTGGAGACCATTAGCTCATAGCCTTCACGGCGCATGGTCTCGATAATGATGGCGAGCTGAAATTCACCGCGCCCGGTAACCTGAAAAGAGTCGGGTTGCTCCATGTCGGTGATGCGCAGGCTGACGTTTTTCTTTTGTTCGAGGAAAAGCCGCTCGCGAAGCTTGCGCGACGTGACAAAATCGCCCTCTCGTCCCGCCCAGGGCGAATTATTCGCGCTGAAAACCATCGCGATCGTCGGTTCATCGATGCGTAGCGCCGGCAGCGCCCTGGGATGCTCGCGATCGGCGATGGTGTCGCCGATGCCGATGTCCTCAATGCCCGCGACGGCGACAATGTCCCCGGCTTCGGCGGTATCGATCTCGACCCGCTTCAATCCCTGCCAGCCAAAAACCTGGGTTATTTTTACCAGCTGCTGTGTGCCGTCCGTGCGACACAACGTGTAATTCCCGACCGCAAGGGTGCCATTTTTCAAGCGCCCGATCGCGAGGCGGCCGACGTAGTCGTTATAGTCGAGGTTGTTCGCTTGAAACTGTGTCGAGGCCGCCGGATCGAAGGCGGGACCGGGCAGCGTATCCACGATCAGATCGAACAGCGGCTTGAGATTTTCGCCCGCTTGCTTCACGTCGCGGGTCGCAGTGCCGGCGCGAGCATTGGTGTAGACGACGGGAAAATCGAGTTGCTCTTCCGTGGCATCGAGATCGATGAAAAGATCGTAGATTTCGTCCAACACAGCGGCGACGCGGGCATCGGGGCGGTCGATTTTGTTGATGCAGACAATCGGCGGCAACTTGGCCTCGAGGGCTTTTTTCAGAACGAACCGTGTTTGCGGCAGCGGCCCCTCCGAAGCGTCCACGAGCAACATCACGCCATCGACCATCGCCAGCGTGCGTTCCACCTCACCACCGAAGTCGGCGTGACCCGGCGTATCGACGATGTTGATCTTGACCTCGCCGTAGTGGATCGTGGTGTTCTTCGCCATGATCGTGATGCCGCGTTCGCGTTCGAGATCCATCGAATCCATGACGCGCTCGGCAACCTGCTCGTTAGCGCGAAAAATCCCGGTCTGGCGCAACATGCCATCGACCAAAGTGGTTTTGCCGTGATCGACGTGCGCGATGATAGCGATATTGCGCAGCGCGTGGCGGCGTTGCAGCGCGGTGGCGGTCATCACTCATCGTTATTAGGGAGCAGTCTCGCATTGTCAAGCGAGCTTCATCAGTGCGGCACTGCGACAACCATTTGTTGCGACCGCCGAGGCCGTAGAGTATTCTAATACCTCTACATGGGGCGCATTTCCCAATACATCTGGCGTTACTGGCGACGTTATCTCTTCGGCGGTCTGTGTCTTATCGGCACGGCGACCTTGGTCATGTGGATTCCCTGGTGGATCCGCGAGGCGATCCGAATCATCGAGCACGGCGGCGCGCTCAGCGACGTGAGATATTACGTGTGGTTGATTATCGCCGCCGCGATTGCGCAGGGGTTTGTCCGAACCTACTCGCGCGCGCTGATTTTCAACGCCGGACGCAACGTCGAGTACGATTTGCGCAACGATCTATTCGCCCATTTGGAAAAACTGCCGCTGTCATTTTACCACTCGCAACGAACCGGCGATCTGATGTCGCGCGTGATCAACGATATCTCGGCGGTCCGCACGATGCTCGGCCCCGGCGTGCTCAATTTCGCCAACGCGCCGGTCTACTATGTCTATGCGGTCGCTTTGATGCTCTCGATGGATGTGCGCATGACCCTCGCCGCTTTGGCGCCGTTTCCGTTGTTGATCTACGTGGCGCGCCGGTTTCGCGGCCGGATCATGAAAAGCTCGCTGGAAGTGCAGCAACAGATGTCGGCTTTGAGCAGCCACGTGCAGGAAAACCTGAGCGGCATGCATGTCGTCAAAGCCTACGCGCAGGAAGAGTTTCAAACTCAGCACTTCATCGGCTTGAACAAAGATTACGAAGTCAAAAGCATGGAAATGGCCAAGATGCGCGGCATCGTGAATCCGGTGATGCAGGGAATCAATGGGCTCACGGTTTTGATCGTGATCTGGTACGGCGGGATTCGCGTCATGCGCGGCGACCTTCTGGTGGCCGATATCGTCGCATTTATCGCCTATCTCAATGTGCTCGCCTGGCCGACGGCGGCTTTCGGTTGGATGCTGTCTCTGGTCGAACGCGGCCGCGCCGCCATGCGCCGGCTCGAAGAAATTCTCGAGGTCAAGCCGGAGATCACCGATCCGCCATCGGCGGTCGCTGTCGATGCACTCAAAGACGGAATTCAGTTTCGCGACGTCTCTTATGCTTACGATCGACAAAGCAACGGCCACACGGCGCTTTCGGGTATCGATTTCACACTCCCGGTGGGACGCTCGGTGGGATTGGTGGGGCGAGTCGGTGCCGGCAAGAGCACACTGGCGCAGCTCGTGCCCCGGTTGATGGACGTTTCGAGCGGGGCAATTTCCCTCGACGGACAGGATATCCGTAAAATCGCGCTGCGCGATCTGCGCCGGCTGATCGGCTACGTTCCCCAGGAGCCGTTTCTGTTTTCGACTTCGCTCAAAGCCAACCTCGCCTTGGGCAAGGAACACTGTTCGTCCGATGAGCTGGCGCGGGCGACGGCGATCGCGAGATTGGATCGCGATCTGGAAATATTTCCGCTCGGGCTCGACACCGTCGTGGGTGAGCGCGGCGTGACGCTTTCGGGAGG
>JBIOXP010000145.1:0-6278 GCA_044869705.1 Binatia bacterium
GGGGAGCGTTCAAACAATTTAACGGTTCAAGCCGTCGGAAGCCGGCGGTTGAAACCAGTTGAGCGGCTTAAACGGTTTGAACCTTCAGTTGTATTTTCTCAGCACTTCCCTCGCGATCACCATGCGCATGACTTCGGAGGCGCCTTCGGTGATCATCCGGCTGCGCTGATCGACGAACCACTTCGCCAGCGGCAGGTCGAGAGTCAGACCGATGCCACCGTGAATTTGCAGAACGCGGTCGACCACGCGAAACGACATCTCATCGGCAAATAGCTTTGCCATGTAAGCTTCGTTTCGAATGTCCTGCTTCTGATCGTTTTTCCAGGCCGCTTGATACACCATCAGTCGAGCCGCGTGCAGCTCGACATATGAATCGGCGAGTTTGAACGTGATCCCCTGCCGTTCGGACAGCGGTTTACCGAACGTAACCCGCTCCTTGGAGTAGCGCGCGCCCATCTCGATACACCGCTCTGCAACTCCCAAAGCGCGCGCGCCGTGCTTCAGCCTGCCGATGCCGAGCCATTTTTGCGCCAGCTTGAATCCTTCCCCCTCTTTGCCGACGAGGTTTTCTGCGGAAACTTTCATATCGTCGAACGTAATATGCCAGGGCTCTTCGCCCATCATGGTTTTGTATCGCGTGACCAGCGTGAGACCGGGCGTTTTCATGTCGACCATGAAGCAGGAAATCCCGCCGTGCGCGCCCTTTGCCGGATCGGTCACGGCCATCAATTGGCCGAAATCCGCCTCGCCGGCGCCGGTGATGAAGCGTTTGGTCCCATTGATGACATAATGGTCGCCTTGGCGCACCGCGCGGGTTTTCATTGACGCCGGGTCCGAGCCCGCGTCGGGCTCGGTCTGCATAAAGCAGAGCTTCTTTTCGCCATTTCTGATCGGGTCGAGAAAGCGTTTTTTCTGCTCATCGTTCAGCGCATAAAGGATCGGCCGGATTTCCGGCCCGAAGATCCCCTGACCGCGCGACGGCAATGCCACCGTGCGCGCCAATTCCTCCCATACCAACACCTGCGCAAGGCTGCCGAGTCCGCCGCCGCCATATTCCTCCGGTACGTCGAACATCCAAAGCCCCATTTCCTTGGTTTTCCTCTCCAGGCGCTCGCGAATATCGGGCTTCAATTCCATATTCTCGATCGTATGCATCTCGATCGGAATCAACTCCTTGTCGACAAACTTGCGGACCGTATCTTTGAGCATCTGCAGCTCTTCAGGCAAATTGAAATCCATGCTTATCCTCCGAAGCGACTACTAAGGTTCAATCGCTTCGCTCCGTTACAGCAGTTCAAACCGTTCAACCGCTTCGCTCCGTGAAGTCGGTTTGAACTTCTTGAACGGCTTGAACCTTTTAAACGGCTATTTCTTTTCTTCGAACTTATACGAGCCCAATCCCGGCCGGTACTCTTTGCGCGCGAACTGCTGCAGACCCGGACGACCGCCGATGGCGGCTTTCGCTTTGTCCGAGATCAAGCCGGATATTTCGTAGGCGACGTCGGGATTGGAGTAGAAGGTGTAGTACCACGCTTCTTTCACCGCGTTCAGCGCCGACGGAGCCTTCTCCTTTAGATTATTAGCGAGATCCTGCACCTCTTTATCCAGATCGGCGCGCGGCACCGCCTTGGTGATCAAACCGATGCGCTCCGCTTCTTTGGCGTTCATGGTCTTTCCTGTCAACGCATAATAAAGCCCATGCTTCGGCTGCAGATGTTCAGTCAAGACGATCGTGACTTCACCGCCGGGAAAATGGCCGAAGTTGACTTCGGAGAGCCCGAATTGCACATCGTCGGCCGCAATCGCGATATCGGAACCCGTCACCACAGTAAAGCCGCCGCCGAAAACCCAGCCGTTGATTTTCGCAATCACCGGCTGCGGCATCTTGCGCAACATTTCGTTGCGCCACTGGCGCGATTTTTCCCGCACCTCGTCGCGCACACGATCGGGCTGTGAATCCATCTCGATGAAATATTGCTTTAAATCCTGACCGGCGCAAAAGCTTTCGCCCGCGCCGGTGATCACGATGACGCGCGTTTCCTTGTCGTATTTGAGATCCGTCAAGCAGTCGTACATTTCGCGATGCAACTGCGGGCTCATGGCATTGCGTTTCTCGGGCCGATTCAAGGTAATCGTGGTGATGCCGTCTTTATTGTCCACCAACAAAGTCTGATAAGTTGCCATTCGTTATTCCTCCTGATTCGCGCGGAAAAATATTTTTCTACTCAGGTCCTACTCTAGAACTGATCGAACTGTCAATCGTGCCGCATCAATCCGCCTCGGATTGCGTGTAGACTTGAAAGTGTCGAATTTGATACCATACAACATCGCAGAAGGAGGTCCTCATGCCGCCACGCTCGATTGGTTCAGGCGCCATTTCGTTTGGTCTAGTGTCGATTCCGGTGAAGCTCTACGTTGCGACTTCATCGCAGGCGCCGAGCTTTCATCTGCTGCACGCCAAATGCGGCAATCGCATCCGGCAGCAACGCGTCTGCCCGGTCGACAACGAAGTTGTCGAGCGGGACCAGTTGGTAAAAGGCTATGAATTTGCCAAGGACCAATACGTTCGAATCAACGATGATGAACTGAAAGCCCTCGAGGGCGAAGCTTCCGAGGCGATCGAAATTTCCGAGTTCGTGCCGCTCGCGAAGGTCGACCCGATTTATTTCGAGCGCAGCTATTATCTCGGACCGGACAAGGGCGGTGAAAAAGCTTATCGTCTGCTGACCGATACCATGACGCAGGTCGGCAAGGTCGCGCTGGCGAAATTCGTCATGCGCGGCAAGGAGAACTTGGTGATCGTTCGCGCCGCGCAAAAAGGCCTGATGATGCACACCATGTACTTCGCCAACGAAGTCCGCAGCTTCGACGAAATTCCCAAAGGCGAGTCGGCCAAAATCACCGGGGCGGAAACCAGCCTGGCGATCCGTCTTATCGACGAGTTATCGAACGACAATTTCGAGCCGGAAAAATACCATGACGAATACTCGGAACGAGTCATGAGCCTCGTCAACAGCAAGGCCGAGGGCAAGGAAATCACTCTTGCGCAACCGGTCGCACAGCGGGGCCAGGTCATAGATTTGATGGCGGCGCTCAAGGAGAGTCTGGAGAAAACCGGACCCCGCCAGAAGCGTCCTGCTATCGCCGCCAAGCCGGCGGAGCCTGAAAAGCCGAGAAAAAGAGCCGCGTCCAAAAAATGAAGCTTTTCTCCACGTCGGATGTGGCGAAAATTTTGAACTTGCCGGATCGTCAGATCCGAACTTTTGTCCGCGCCGGATTTCTCGCGCCGGCGCGCGACGAGACCAAGTCGCTTCAATTTACCTTTCAGGATCTGCTTTTTTTAAAAACCGCCAAGAGTCTGCTCGCCTCACGCGTTCCGCCAAAAAAAATCGTGCGCATCCTTTCTTCTCTGAAACGGCAATTGCCGGACGAGCAACATTTGTCGAGCGTCAAGATATATGCGGATGGCCGCAGAGTCGTGGTCTGGGACGGCCGAGCGCGCTGGCAACCCGATTCGGGGCAGTTTCTGTTCAACTTCGATGCGCGCAGTGTCATCGGCGCAGTCAAGCTTGCGGCACCGAAGCGCACGAGAAGAGATCTTGGCGCCGATTACTGGTTCAAACTCGGCGCCGAGCTTGAAAGGACTTCCGCCGAAGAAGCGCAGCGAGCCTATCGACGAGCATTGGAAATCGATCCCAATGTCGGCGATGCGCACCTCAATTTGGGCAAGCTCTGCCATGAGGCCGGCCGACTGGATGAAGCCGAGAAGCATTACCGCGCGGCCGCACGGCTCGCATCGCGTGAGGCCGCTCCGTACTTCAATCTCGGCGTCTTGCTCGAAGACCTCAAGCGTCCGCGTGAAGCGGTCGAATGCTACAAGGAATCTCTTAGCCGCGATCCGGCTTTCGCCGATGCTCATTACAATCTCGGTTTGCTTCTCGAAAACCTCGGCAACAAAACAGAAGCTTTCACTCACCTGCGCGCCGCGCGTAAACTTTACATCGGCAAGTAAACCTCATAGCTGCACCCGGATCCGTCGCCATCTTGAAACCAGCCGCAAAGCCGTTACGCTGAATTAACAGCAAGAATGGGCGTTTCGGTTGTCAATCGCCCGCGCTGGAGATCCCTTGTATGCGGCAGCAACCGAGAAAAGCGGTCCGTCAGGAGATAAAGAGTCGCTCACCCCAGAAACGTCCGGTGCGTGACAACCAGAACAGTGACGCATTCGAAGCCGACGGCAAAGTCGTCCATTTAACAAACCTCGGCAAGATTTTCTGGCCGGATCTCGGCATCACCAAACGCGATCTCCTCGAATACTACATCGACGTCGCGCCGGTGCTTCTGCCGCATCTGGTCGATCGCGCAATGGTCATGAAACGTTATCCCAATGGGATTGCCGGCGACTTTTTTTTCATGAAGCGGGCGCCGTCGCCGCGCCCCGAGTGGATCGAAACCTGCGCGATCGAGCATTCGTCGGGCAACATCATTGATTTTCCAATTATCGCTGACCTGGCCGCATTGGTCTGGGTCATTAATCTCGGCTGCATCGATCTCAATCCGTGGTACGCCCGCTGTGATGATGTCGACCGTCCGGACTATCTGCATTTTGATTTGGATCCCGTGAAAGGCGCGAGTTGGTCGCAGATGCTCGAAGCCGCTGCGCTGGTCCATGAAGCTTTAAGCGGCCTCGGCATGCCGGCATTGATCAAAACCACGGGATCGCGTGGCTTTCATGTTTACGTGCCGATCGTCCGAGGACCGACACAAAAGGAAGTTTGGACATTCGCCAAAGAGTTCGCCATAAGCTTGGCCGCGCTCCGTCCGGATTTGATTACGGCCGAATACCGCATCGCCAAACGGCCGCGTGAGCGCGTCCTGGTCGATTACAATCAAAACGCCTGGGGCCAAACCTTGGCGTCGATTTATTCTGTGCGGCCGCAGCCTCGGGCCACGGTTTCCGCGCCGATCAGCTGGAAGGAGCTCGAACGGGGAGTCCGGATCGAAGACTTTCGCATCGACAACATACGGCCGCGCATCAAAAAGCTTGGCGATCTTTGGGCGCCGCTGCTGGCGCAAAAAGGCCGCGCCAAATTAGAAAAATACTATGGCGCTGCCGATTAGCCATCGTTTTGCCGATGGCAAGCAGATGACTTCGATCCAAACTTTCAACTGCCGTGATACGAAGACGAGGAAAACCGATGGCCATTAATATTGAACGTACTGTTGACCGGAGTGCCAATCGGCACACCGTCAAGGAAACGGATCGGCTCTGGCTCGCGAGATTTCTCGCCGACCTGCTGGATCAGCGCTTCACGATTCCCGGCACATCGATCCGCATCGGGCTCGATCCGATCGTCAGCTTGATTCCGGGAGTGGGTGATCTGTTGGCAAACCTCACCGGCTCGTTCATCGTCATTATCGCGGCGCAATTGGGGGTTCCCAAAATCGTGCTCGCCCGTATGGGCATAAACGTCGCGATCAATACCCTGTTGGGTGCCGTGCCCATCTTCGGCGACGTGATTTCGATCTGGTATCGCAGCAATGTCAAGAATGTCGAATTACTCGAGCGTTACGTCGGCAGACAGTCGGAGCGCGCTGTCAGCAAAGACTGGCTGTTCGTGATCGCGCTGGTGATCGGCTTGCTGCTGCTCTTGGGCGGCATCGTCGTGTTTGGCGTCTGGGTCATAAAACAGATCTGGCAGGCGCTCTGATGAGAGATTTGTATCTTGGCTTGCAAAAACACTGCGTCAGGAGGTAACGAATTGTCCACAGTGGTCGTCTCGCGCGCAGCGAGAGATCTTCGATTTTCAGCTACGCAAAAAGAAAGTTTCTCGCTTCAGGCTCGAAATGACAGTTGCGCGAACGTGGGGATCTTCACGATCACGTTTACCGGCGCGACAAGTCCCTCAATAGTTTTTTCCAGTGATCCTCGGCTTTTTCATACTGCTCGAGCGTCATGCCCTTCTCGGGATACCAGCGCTTGAAGCCGTAGTTCTTGGTCGAGGTGGCAAAGCGGAATTTTTCCTCGAAGATCTTTTGCCCTTCAGGGCTGAGAAGAAAATCGGTAAATAATAGCGCCGCATATGGATTATTGGCGCCGGCGGGCAGCGCCACGCCGCCGGCGTTGGTCGGGCTCAAATCGAGCGCCACCCACTCCGTCGGTGCGCCCTTCGGTTTCGCGGCGAGCACGTGATTGCGAAAAATCGAAATCGACATGGGCATTTCCCCTGCCGCCATGAGTTCATGCATGGCGCCGCCGGAAATCATGTGCATCTTGA
>JBIOXP010000146.1:0-10085 GCA_044869705.1 Binatia bacterium
CGATCTGCGCGCGCAGATCGCTGCCTGTCGTGTCGGCGACCGCGGACTCGCCGCACTGGTGAGCCGTTATGGTCGGCAAGTGTTTTTACAGTGCCTGAAAACAATCTGGCGACAATCCGAGCTGCTCGCGCGGGAAAAGCTCGCCCGGATCAAACCCGGCCGATACGAAGCCGAAGCCTTGTTCGACAGCGACGGAGTCGACCTGGAAAAACCGGTCCCGCTCAAGGTTCGAGTCGAAGTCGGCGGCGGCGAAATGACCATCGATTTCTCCGAGATGAGCGAGCAAGTGTCAGGATCGATCAATTCCGGCGAATCGGGCGCGATCGCGGCGGCACGGGTCGCGTTCAAATCCGTCGTGGCTCCGGACTCGGCGATCGATGAGGGATGCTTTCGCCCGTTGAAGATTGTTATTCCACCGGGAAAAATTCTGAGCGCTGAGCCGCCCGCGCCGGTAGGAAACTGGAGCCGAACATTGCCGACCGTGATCGATTTGATCCTTCGAGCTCTTGCGCCCGCGATGCCCGATAAAATCGCCGCCGGTCACAAGGGTGACATGGGCGGCTATGCATTCTTCGGAATCGATCCTAAGAACGGCAGGCGATTTCTTTGTCAAACGATTATGGGCGGCGGCTGGGGTGGGCGCGCTTACGAGGATGGCGAAAGCGCAACGGTATCGATGTGTCAGGGGGATGTGCAGAATGCACCGGTGGAGCTGCAGGAATTGTATTACCCGGTGTTGATCGAGCGTCAGCAATTACGCGAAGGCAGCGGCGGCGCCGGGAAATTTCGCGGTGGCTTGGGTATTGAGATCGCGGTGCGCGTGCTATGCGATGCTTTTACCAACATCAACATCGAACGGCAGCGCACCGCGCCATGGGGAATTTTTGGCGGCGCATGCGGCGCGAAAGCAAAAGCATGGGTGAAGCAGACGGCTGATGATCCAGGCAGCTGGCTCACCAAGAAGCCCAATTATCCGTTGAAAAAGGGCGGCAGTGTCTTTTTTTTCACCGCCGGCGGCGGCGGTTACGCTCCGCCGAGCGAACGCGCGCCGGAGCTGATTGAACGGGATAGAAGATTGGGCTACGTTCCAGCAGCGAATCGCCCGTGAAATTTTCAACTGCATTTCGTCGATGGCGCTTCCTCGCTGTCATCCTGAGCCATCGCAAGCATCTTTATCAAACGTGACGACGCGAGATGCTTCGCTTCGCTCAGCATGACAATTTTTTCGGCATGGCGGCGTATTAGAAGACTGGCAAGGAGTCGCGCCCGGGCAATTTTGGATCAATCGAGGCTTAGGTTCGAAAACGCGAGGTGAGTATGGAAGGACGAGAAGAATTCGCTAGCCGACTGTCACGCGTACGCCAATCCATGCGCGAGAAGGGCTTGCAGACGCTGCTCGTTTACGAAGGCGGGCGGCATAATTTTTTGCGCATGAATTACGTCGCCTATCTGACCGACTTCATCAGCGTCGGACCGGAAACCATGCTCTTGATCCCATTGGAAGATGCTGCAGTACTCTACATCTCACCGTTGTGGGATATCCCGCGGGCACAGGAGGAATCTTTCGTTCGCGAGGTGCGGCCGTTCAAGGACTTCTGGTCGCGCGTGTCCGGGCTCGCCGGCAACGTCGGACTGATCGGGCGTGAAGCGATGGCCCTCGCACTGCACGACCAGATTACTCAAACGCTCGGCCGGACGGCTACCAACGCCAAAGATATTATCGAAAACATGGCGCGTTCGAAGACGCCGCTCGAATTGGAGCGGCTTCGGCGCGCGGCGGACATCGCCGACGCCGGCGTCAAAGCCCTGCACGAAGATGCGCGTCCCGGCTTGAAAGAGTACGAGCTTGCCGCGATCGTCGAGTATCGCATGCGCTCGCTCGGCGCTGAGGACAACTTTGGGATGGTCGTCGCCAATCATCACAACCAGGCGCTTCATCCACCCACCGATCGCGTCACGCAAAAAGGCGACATCATCATCGGCGAGATTACGCCGTGCATCGGTGGTTTGTTCGTACAGATCTGCCGCACGATGGTTCTCGGTGAGCCGGCGCCGGTGGTGCGCGAGAAATACGCCATTCTCAAAAAAGCCATGGGCTTGGGCATGGAAGCCGCGACGACCGGCGCGCCGGCGAGCGCAGTGGCGGCAGCGATCAACGACACCTTCATCGAATATGGTTACGAACAATATTGCCGGCCGCCGTTCATGCGCGTGCGGGGCCACGGTCTAGGGTGCGGCTCGTTCGCACCGGGAAGCCTGGAGGACGCGAACCAAACAGCGCTCGAAGAAGGCATGACCTATATCATTCATCCCAATCAATATTTACCCGAGACCGGATATCTGACGCTTGGGGACACGGTGGTGATGACAAAGACGAAGGCCGAATCGCTGATGAAATCTTCGTGGGATATGTTTATCAAAGAATAAGCCGCCGATGAATTCAAACGCCTCGAACGGTTTGAACTTTTTGAACGGCTTAAACTCTTCCGTTCCAACCGTTCGAGCCGGTCAAATCGTTCCAACCGCCGAATCCGGCCGGAGGCACGAGGTAAAAAGATGATTTTTGGGAGACATTCGGTACTGAAGCGAGGCTGCTCGACTTGGAATCCCAAGGAAGTGCCTCAGGCTGAGTTCCAATCGCGCCTCGATGTCGTCCGTGATCAAATGGCGCGGCAAAATTTCGACGCACTCGTGATTTATGGCGACAATTATTCTTTTGCTGATCTCTGTTATCTGACGAATTATTTTCCCAAAGTCCGGGGCGGCATCGCGGTGATACCGCGGGTGGGCGCGCTCTCTTTGCTGCTCAACATCGGGAGCCGGGATGTGCCCTTTGCCAAAACCCTGACTTGGGTCGAGGACGTTCGGGCTTCGAACAACGTCGGCGCAGATGGCGCGAAACTGCTCAAGGAAAAAGGGCTCGAAGCTGCCCAAGTCGGTTTGATGGATTCCGGCAACGGCTTTCCTTTGCCGCAGCTCGAAGAAATGAAGAGTGCGCTAGCGAGTGTGAGCTGGCGCACGTGCGATGCGCTCATGGTTTCGCAGCGGCTGGTGAAAACGGCATCCGAGCTTGGCGCGATGCGCGCCGCGGGTCGCTTGCTGAAGACGGTTTGCAGCGAAGCCGAGCGCTTCATCAAACCCGGACGCAAGGAATACGAGATCCTCGCCGATATCGATCGCTTGGCGCGCGATCAAGGCGCCGAGGATATTCGCATTCTCACGGGGGAGACGCGCCTAAACCCGCCGAGCTTCAAGCTCTCTACACCCCTAGGCGGCCATTGGGCTGTTTACCTGGCGGTTCAACATGAACGCTATTGGTCCGAGGCGGGCCGAACCTTTATGCTTGAAAAAGACGCAACGCTGCAAAGCGCTTACGACAAGGCGCAAAAAGTCGTTGCGCAAATGGCGAGCGAGTTAAAGCCCGGCGGTTCAGTTGCGGGCATTGGCGAGAGGCCGCGCCGCGAACTTGGCGAGCTCTATTCTAGCGCAGCGATGTATGGGCTTGGCCATGGCATTGGCCTCAATCAGTGGGAAGCGCCGTTTATTAACGAGAGCGACGCGCAAGAGGTCGGCGCCCCGACCGTTGGCCCGACGATTCTCGCCGAGCATATGACCTTGGCGCTGCGCGCGGCATTCGAGACAAAAGGCAAGATGATTATTTTCGGCGATAGTTTCGAGATCACCGCGAACGGGGCGAAATCATTGCTCGCTGGTTAAGCTGATTGGCGAATCGCGGCTCTTTTCCTTCTCCCTTTGGGAGAAGCGGATAGTGAGGGCACGTGCCACCCTCACCCTCGCGCTCTCCCACGTTCGTGGGCGAGGGCCAATGAGATCGGAGCTCGTGCCAATTGCTTCATGGCAGGTCGAATTCGAAAAACTCCATGAGAATTGCGGTTGATATCGGCGGTACGTTCACTGACTTGGTGGCGGTGGATGACAATGGGCAGGTTTATCGCAGCAAATCGCTGACCACGCCTGACGATCTGGCGCGCGGCATCAACGATTGTTTGCGGGCGGCACAAATCGACGTGGCGGGAGCGAATTTCTTCGTGCATGGGTCGACCGTCACGATCAATGCCGTGCTCGAGCGCAAAGGCGCGCGCACGGGTTTGATCACGACCAAGGGTTTTCGCGACGTCTACGAGATCGGCCGCGGCAATCGGCCCGAGGGCTACAATCTTTTTTTCAAACGGCCGGTGCCTCTGGTGCCCCGCGATCTGCGGCTCGAAGTCGACGAGCGCCTGTACGCGACGGGCGAAGTATTGACGCCTTTGAACGAAGAATCCGCCGCCGCGACGATCGAGGCGCTCAAATCTGCGAGTGTGGAGAGTATCGCCGTCTGTCTGTTACATGCCTACGCCAATGCGGCGCATGAGCAGCGCCTCGGTGAACTGCTGCGCGAGCGATTTCCCGCCGTCTATGTTTCGCTGTCGCATGAAATTTTACGCGAGTTTCGCGAATATGAGCGAACCTCGACCACGGTGTTGAATTCGTACGTCGGACCGCTGGTGAGCCGTTATCTGGTTTCGCTGGAAAACATGCTCGGCGAAGCCGGATTTCGCGGCACTTTTCGCGTCATGCAATCCAACGGCGGAGTCATGGCCGCGGAAACCGCCAAGAAACTTCCGGTCACCATGATGGAATCGGGTCCCGTCGCGGGCGTCATTGCCGCGGCACAGTTGGGCGAGACGCTCGGCTGCCGCCACGTGATATCTTTCGACATGGGCGGCACCACGGCGAAATCGAGCCTGATCAAAGATTTTCATCCTGAAGTCACCAGCAGCTACTATGTCGGCGGTTATGTTTCCGGCCATCCGATGATGCTGCCGGTGGTGGATATTGTCGAGGTCGGGAACGGCGGCGGCAGCATCGCCTGGATCGATCCCGCGGGCGGATTGAAAGTCGGTCCGCAAAGCGCGGGCGCTTCGCCCGGGCCGGCCTGCTACGGGCAGGGGGGGACCGAACCGACAGTGACCGACGCCAATCTCATTGTGGGGCGGATCGATCCGGAATTTTTCCTCGGCAGCGGCATTCGTTTGCAGCGCGAGAAAGCCGCGCAAGCGATTCTGGAGAAAGTCGCTAAACCGCTCGGGCTGTCGCTGGAAGAAGCCGCAATGGGCATTCTCACGATTGCCAACTTCAACATGTCGCTATCGGTGCGCGCCGTCTCGGTCGAAAAGGGTTACGATCCGCGCGACTGCGCTCTGGTACCGAGCGGCGGTGGCGGCGCCTTGCACGCGATGGCGATCGCGAGAGAACTTGCGGTACCACGCGTCGTCATTCCGCCGATGCCGGCGCATTTCTCGGCGCTCGGGATGCTAATGGCCGACTTGAAGCACGATTACGTGCAAACCTACGTGCGTGAATTGGCCGAAACGAGCGGGCCGCAGATCGCCGAGGCATTTTCCATTTTGGAAAACTCCGCCATCGAGACGCTCACCGAAGAAGGCACTAACCGCGAGCAAATCATTCTGCGGCGTTTCTTGGATATGCGCTATCGCGGGCAGGAATACACGTTGCCTGTTCCAGTGACCGAGGATCTGCGCGGACTGAAGGACTTCGGAACGATTCGGGCGCGCTTCGATCAATTGCATCAAGAACACTACGGTCACTCGGCTCCAAACGAGCCCGTGATGATGGTCAACCTGCGCCTTTCGGCGCTGGGGAAATTCGACAACAAACTGCCGCTGAGCTCGGCCTCGCGTGATGCGGATCGCGGCGAGCGCGGCCGGCGACGGGTGATCTTAGAGAGCGAGCCGGTGGATTGCCCAATTTATTTGCGCACCGGATTTCGAGCCGGCGACCGGCTCGAAGGACCGGCCGTGATCGAGGAAGTCGGCGCAACGATTCTAATTTATCCGGGCGATCGCATGCAGGTGAACGAGTTCGGCCATCTCGTCATCGAGGTGACGGCGGAGGCATGACGACGAAATTTCGGTCGAATTCAATTTAATCTAAGATTCTCAGGTCGTTCGACATGACTCAAAAAGAGGCGTCATCCTGAGCGTAAGCGAAGGATCTCAACCACGTAGCCACTCACAATTCGATGCCTGACGAAACTCTGAGCGAAACCCTCGCAGAATACCTTGTATCGCTTTCGTTCGAGACGCTACCCGCCGATATTGTCGATTGCGCCAAGCTGCACATCCTCGATTCCCTTGGATGCCTTATTGCGGGCGCGCGTCTTCACGCGGGAAAGCTTGCTTATGATCTAGCCGTCGCCAACGGCGGAGCAAACGCAGATTCGGCACTTTTGGGATCTCAACGGCGGACTTCTTTGCTCGATGCTGTCGAAGCGATGGCGGTTGCCGCGCACTGTGGCGAGATGGACGACATCCACGGTGGAGCCGGAACGTGCATCGGCGGCATGGTTATTCCCGCGCTCATCGCACTGGCTGAAAAGCATGCCGGTAGCGGCGAGAGTTTTATCGCCGCGACTGTTGCTGGTTACGAGACGATCATTCGCGTTGGTCTTACTATCGATGCACCAAAACTGTTTGCGCGCGGCTGGTGGCCGAGTACGATCTGCGGCGCATTCGGTGTGGTTGCGGCGGGCGCCAAGTTTCTCGATTGGACGGCGCGAGAAACCGCCAACGCACTCGGTATCGCAGCCCTACACAGTGGCGGCATGCTCACCGGCGGCAATGAAGGCGCCACGGCGCGGCATCTCGCGTTCGGCCATGCGGCGCGAAACGGAATCCAGTCACTGATGGCCGCGCGACAGGGATTCACGGGACCGCAGCGAGCATTCGAAGATGCGCGCGGTTTCGGTCCGACGCTCTGCAGCGAGCCGAAATGGGAACATCTCCGGACTTTCGATGCATTTCAGCTCCCGGAAGTCGCATTCAAGCCCTATCCCTGCGCGCGCCAGCTCCACGCCGGAGTCGAAGCTCTGCTCAAAATACTTCGACAACATTCACTGCGACTAGAAACGATATGTGACATCGAGCTCTGCCTGCCGCCGCAAAACGCCGCGATGATGAATCGGCCGTCGATGACGCCGACTCACGCCGCGACGGTCGGCAGTGGGCAGTATGTCATGGCGGTTACGGCGATGCGGGGCAAGATGGATTTGTGCTCGTTCGACGATGAATTTCTGCGCAATGACCAAGTGCGACAGCTCGCAAAAAGGGTGAAGGTCAGCGCGAGTGCCGAGCTAGACCGGTACTATCCGAAGTTTTGGCCGGGACGTGTCGCGGTCCGAATGATCGATGGCGCGATCGTTTCTGAAGAGGTCATCATTCCGAAGGGCGAGAGCGGCAATCCCATGAGCGCCGGCGAAATCGAGGAGAAATTTTTGTCATTGGCCGCGCCCATCCTCGGCGACGAGAGGGCATTACAGGTTCAAAGAGGTATTGCATCACTGGATGAACGGCAATCGCTCGAGGGTATTGTTGCAGCGCTCGCATGGTGATTCCCCTCTCGAAACCGCATTGCCAAGCAACAAGCGCAAGAACAGTCATTCTGAGCGTCAGCGAAGAATCTCGCATCTGTCGAATTCGGAATGAGATCCTTCGCCTAACGGCTCAGGATGACATTGTGCCGCATGCGAAAATAGCTATGAGCAATTGAAGCGGTTTGCACTCGTGGGCTATAACTATTGGGTTCGGAAATCTGTTTCTCCGTCGGAGGATCCATATATGGCCGCAGACTCCACTCCCGGTTACGATCTTCTCTACGACATCATTCGGGGCCGTTCGAGCGTGCGCAAGCTCAAACCGGATCCGATTCCGGACGGTTATATCGATAAAATACTCGAAGCAGGACGGTGGGCGATGTCGGGCGCCAACTCGCAACCTTGGGAGTACATCGTCGTCAAAGATCCCAAGGTTAAAAAGGACCTTTTTCGCTGCTATTCCGAAGATAACACGGATTTCATTTATTGGATGGAGCAGCAGCGGGTCTTCGAGCTGCGCCATCCGGCCTATCAAATGACGGCGGATGAGGCGGTGGAGCGCCAGCGTCGCGGCGCGGGCTGGTCGGAGGCGCCCGCGCTGATCGTCGTCGTGGGCGACGGGCGGCGCCAGTGGGGAACGGTGCAAGGCGCGCATACCTTCGGCCGCGATCAGTCGCATCTTACCGACGGTTTGGCGAACACCTGCACGTTCATGCATCTGGCCGCGGTGTCGCTCGGGCTGGCAACGCAATGGGTCACGATCCACGTTCAAGAACCGTTCAAAAAAGTTCTCGGAGTGCCGGACTTGATGATGCTCTACTTGATCATTCCCGTCGGATATCCAGCCGTGCAACCCTCCGAAGGCGTGCGTCGGCCGTTGGAAGAAATTGTTCATCACGATCATTACGAGCAGGACAAATTCATGAGCAACGAGCGGGTGATTCAGTTTCTTTACGAACTGCGCGGCAAAACGCTGCAGACTTATCGCCAGTCGTACGTCGGCAAGGACGAGTCAAAGAAAGGTGAGGCGTGACAAGTGAGGGGTAAAGCGTCCGGAGTGATCAAGTTGTGTTTAGCTGTAGGATCTCTGTGTTTGTCACTTGCTATGCAGCTTGCCACTGGTTCGGCTGCCCAAACCGGCGCGCCGAGCAAGATCACGATCGGTTACGGCGGCGAGTTAGGGTACCAAGCGCCGATCTGGATCGCGCACGAAATGAAATTTTTCGGCAAATACGGCATGACCTCGGAGCTGGTGCGCATCGCCGGCGGCGCGCGCAGCACGGCGGCGCTTCTCGCCAACGCCTTGCAGCTATCCCAAAGTGCGGGCGTGGCTCCAATTCAGGCCAATCTCGCCGGTGCCGATCTCGTGATCATTGCCACCTCGACCAATCGGCCGACGGTCAGCATCGTCGGCCAGCCCAAGACGGTCAAAAAACCGCAGGACCTCGTCGGGAAAACCGTCGGACTGGTGGGCCCGGGGGAGATGAACACGTTCTTTTTTCTCAATGCGCTTGAGCGCTGGGGCATCGATCCCAGGCAGGTGACGGTTCTGGCCATTCCCGGGACACAGCCGCGCCTCGCCGCTGTCGTTGCCGGGACCATTGACGCCACGGTATTGGCGCCGCCATTCAGCTTCGAAGCGGAACGCTATCATTTGACGCCGCTGGCGGATTTCGCGACCGGAGCTGATGCCTTTCCGCAATCGGGTCTGGTGGTCCGTAAAGAGCTACTGCGCGCCAATCGCGATTTGGTCAAGCGTATGCTGATGGCCTACGTGGAAGCGTTACACGTGCTCAAAACCGACAAAGAGAAGAGCCTGCCGATCATGAAACGCTACATGCGCATCACCGACGACGACATCGCCAGACGCAGCTTCGATTATTATTCCAGGCTGTTCTCCCAGCCGCCGCTTACCGAAGAGAAGGGCGTCGCGGCGGTGCTCAAGTTTCTGGCCACGCAACCTGGCAGCGCAAGCGCGAAAACCGCCCGAGCGGAAGATTTTTACGACAATGGTCTATTGCTGGAACTCGAGCGCGAAGGTTTCTTTGCACGGCTGAAGTGAGCGAGGAATCATGCCGATCGATCCGATTACGGTCGAGATTATCCGCTGCGCTTTGAAGGCCGCGGCCAACGAAATGTCGGCGGTGTTGAAGCGCACCGCCTATAACATGATGATTTATGAGGTGCAGGATTACTGCGTGAGCATCGTCGATCATCAAGGCCGTACTTTGTCGCAGAACGAGGGCGCTCTGCCGATCTTTCTCGCCGATCTCGGGGTCGCCGTCGAAGATGGCGTGGAAATCTATGGCGTGGATGATATCCATCCGGGTGATGTGTTTCTGGTCAATCATCCGGAAATCTGCGGTCAACACTTGAATAACATGGTGGTCTACACGCCGTTTTTCTGGGAGAACAAGCTGCTTTGTTTTCTCGCCGTGCGCGCCCACTGGATCGACGTGGGCGGCGGCAGCACCGGATTCGGTTCGAGCAATACCCGCGACGTTTATGAAGAAGGGCTGCAGGTGCGCTCGGTAAAAATTTATAAGGCAGGCCGAGCCAATGCGGAAGTGCTGCGGCTGATCGAAGATAACATTCGCTTTCCCGAGTCCTCACTCGGCGATCTGCGCGCGCAAATCGCCTGTTGCCGCACCGGCGAAGAGCGCTTGAATCAGATTTGCCGCAAGTACGG
>JBIOXP010000147.1:0-7334 GCA_044869705.1 Binatia bacterium
CAAGCCTAGACAAATTCGAGTCGCCAATCGGATGAGTTTCACGCCACCCCTCTTGATATTAGTCTTCTCGCTCGTAGGCCTCTCTGCGGCAACATGGGCCGCCGCTGTGCCAAACCCTGAAGAGATCTGGCGCTCAGTAGAAAAACTCAACCCGGACGAACGCAACAAGAAGCTTATCGAAGGCGCGAAAAAAGAAGGCGAGATGCTCTGGTATACCAACTCCGGGATCGACAACGCGACTCGCTATATTCAGGCGTTCAGGAAAAACTTCCCGTTCATCAACGCGCAGGTCTGGCGCGCCAAAACCCGGCAAGTAACGCAACGCGTGATTTCAGAGGCGAACGCCGGACGACATCTCGTCGATGTCGTCAAGCCTTCCACCGATCTTCTGCCGCCGCTGCTCGACAAAAACCTGCTCG
This sequence comes from Binatia bacterium, assembly GCA_044869705.1. Classification (GTDB taxonomy): domain Bacteria; phylum Desulfobacterota; class Binatia; order UBA9968; family UBA9968; genus DP-20. Next base: position 420 of record JBIOXP010000147.1, read on the forward strand.
GCAAATACGAAACGCCGATCCGAGCGATCTATCCGGCTCACGCGAAATCTCCATATTACACCAGCATGAACTATGCGTTTCGCGTCTTCGGTTTTAATCCGCGCAAGGTCAATCACAAGGACGCGCCGAAAACCTGGGAAGAATTGCTGCAACCACGCTGGAGAGGGGAAATTCTCTTCGACGAGTCTTCTTTGGAAGAAGTCATGGCTTTGCTCGCCGTTTGGGGCAAGGAAAAAACCGTGAGCTACGCGCACCGTCTGAGCCAGCAGCAGCTACTGATCCGCGTCGGGCGGGATACGACGACCCAGATGATGATGGCGGGTGAAGCGCCATTGGCGGCAACCACCTATGCGTACAACAACGAAGGCTTGCGCGCGAAAAATGCGCCGGTCGATTGGCTCGCCGAAGACCTCATCCCTACCCTGATCTATCCGTTGACGCTGGCGCGCAACGCGCCCCATCCCTACGCCGCGGCGCTATTCTACGATTTCATGCTCTCAGAAGAAGGCCAGCGACTGATTGCCAAGGAAGGACGCGTCGTCAGTCACCCGAAAGTCGAGCCGATCTATCCGCGCATGAAGGAGCTCCAGAATCTGCTCGGCACGCCACGCGTGCAACTCAACACCTTGGAGCAAAATTATCGGCTCCTCAAAGACGGCATCCAAATCCTCGACGAGATCATCTTGAAGCGAAAGACGTCGTAAGCCGCACGCGGCGATTCCGAACGAGAAAGCGGAAAGTTGGAGGACGCATGTTCGGCGCGAAAACTCTGGATCACGTCGCTTTTCCGGTGCGCGATTTACCACGCGCGGAGAGCTTCTATGTTGAGACGGTCGGCCTGACATTTATGACACGGCGCACCAACGCAGACGGGTCACCGCGCCATACCTACGTCAAAGCCGGTGAAAACATTATCGGCTTGAACTTGCCCGGCATTCAAACCGAGCCGTCACAAAGCGGCGCGCCGCGTTACGCGGTAGGCTTGAGGTCGCAAGAAACCTTCGAGGCAACCGTGGAGCGCATCCAAGGATCCGGCGTTAGATGCGAACGAGTGCGCGAGCACGGCGCGAGCCTGCCGATTGTTCGCTCGTTTCGCTTCATCGATTTCGACAACAATCACTTCGAAATTTGTCTCTCCAGGGCATCGCAGAGCGAGATCGGTTTGAGCCATGTGGTTTTCGAGACCCGCGATTTGCAAAAATCAAAAAATTTTTACGCTCAAGCGCTCGGCTTGAACTTCGTCGGAGTAATAGAAGAGGAGCATTACTTCGAGTTTCCGGATCACCAGCTTATAGCGATCAAGCCAGTCGATGGGCTCTCGGATCGGACCAAGCGGCACGGCCGCGCGGTCCATGTCGCGTTCAACGTGAGCCAGCAGGATTTCGACCGGATGCTCGATCTCATTCCCGCGTACGGCGGCGCCAATCAGGGCGATTTTCGCGCCGAGGACGGCGTACGCGCGCCCGGCGAACGCAGCATTTACTTTTCCGACCCCGACACGAACAAGCTGCAGATCACCGCGCTCGGCGCAGAAAACGGGTCTCTGATCTCAGACGAAGAGAAGTGGAAACGCACCGCCGAGAACCGAGAAAAGCTGGGCCGAGGGCTTTCCCGTTTCGATCGCGGCATAAAACCGAATTCATAGAGCGAACGGTGCGGGAGAACCGATTATCACGATATTCTCAAGGTCGGTTCGAACGATTTAAACAACTGAACGATTTAAACGAGGGACGAGATGCCTGAGCTTTACCCCTATCCCCGCTTCTCTCTCGCTGAACGGGACCGGCGGTGGAATGCCGTGCGCACAAAAATGGCCGAGCAGGAAATCGACGTGATTGTCACGCCTCAGAACACCGGTCACTCGATGGATTTTCAGGCCAACACCCGCTATCTCACCCACTGCGGTGGCGGTGGCGATGCTGATATCGCCGCGGTGTTCCCGCTCAACGGCGATGTCACGGCGGTCGCGACTACGGCCAATCCGCGCTGGACCACGACGCAGGACTGGACCACCGATGTTCGCGAAGCGCGCCGCGAGTACGGCAAAGTCATTGTCGAGCGTCTGCGAGAACTCAACATCGAGCGCGGCCGCATCGGCATCACCGGGCTCGGCGAAGTTGAAGGTACGCGCACACCGGAGGGAACGATTTTACACGGCACATACGAAAGCATCCGCAAAGCCTTTCCCCAGGCGGAAATCGTCGACGCCACGGCGATATTGACCGAAGTACGCTACGTCAAGAGCGAGGAAGAAATCGAGGTTCTGGCCAAGTCGATGCAAATCGTCGAGCTTGCTTATCTAGCGGAGATCGAAGCCGCAAAGCCGGGCGCACGAGACTGGGACGTTTGGGCTGCGACCCAATACGCGCTCATGCGCAACGGGTCGGAAATGCCGGTCCACTGCAATTGGATTTCTGGAAAAAACGTTCGGCGGACGCTCACACGGCCGAGCATGCGCGCGCTCGAATTCGGTGATCTGATCATCAATGAAGTCGAAGCCTCATGGATAGGCTACCGCTCCCAAGGCGTCCAGCCAGTCTTTGTTGGCAAAGCTGATCCTGTTCACACAGAATTGATCAAGGTGCAGCGCGAACTTTTCAACCGCGTTTTGGAACATCTCAAACCTGGCGTAACCGTCAAGGAATTGGCGGAATTGACGAGAAAAACCGCGGCCGCTGCGGCACCCAGTTCCGGTCCTGCCGCCGGCGCACGCGGCGACTTGAACATGCACGGTCGCGGCGCCGGCGATGACGGTCCGATCATTACGGCCCACGCAAAAAGTCCGCGCCAACTCGCTGTTGCCTTGCAAGAGAACATGGTCTTTGTTTGCAAACCGTCGGCGATTTCCGCCGACGGCACATCGATCAGCACCTGGGGCGATACCGTCGTGATCACCAAGACCGGCGCTAAACGGCTCGGAAAGCGTCCCCACGATTTAGCGGTTTCGAGGACATGAATGACGCCACTCCGCTCGTAGGGCCGACCGGCGGGTCGCACACTAGTCTACGCCACCCGGCGAATCGATCTTTTTAGACCGGCCACAACGACCGCGATCGACACAATCGTGATTCCCCACGCGAACCAATCGCCGAAGCGCACGTAGTAGGTTTCACTATTTAGAATATCGACTTCAGCGGGCATTGCCGCGCTCGTGAACATCGGCAAGGTTTTCACCACTTCGCCTTTGGCATTCACCAACGAAGTGACGCCGGTGTTGGTGACCCGCAGCAAAGTTCGCCGAGTTTCGATCGCGCGTGAGCGCGCGAGCGTTAAATGCTGCCACGGCCCCACGGAACGTCCATACCACGCATCATTGGTGAGATTGACCAGCAAATTGGCGTGAGTTTCACTGACGAACTTGCGCGCCAAATCCGGCATGAGATCCTCATAACAGATGAGCGGCGCCACCCGGACGTTCGAGGAAAGCTGAAACGCAATTGGCCCCTGCCCGGGCGTGAAGCCATCGGCGAACGGAATTCCGGGAAGCAGAGACAAAATCCTTGAGAACGGCAAGTATTCGCCGAAGGCAAGCAAAACCTGTTTGTGATATCGCCCGAGGATCCTTCCCTGAGCGTCAGTAAAGAATGCGGTGTTGAAAGCTTTCATGCCGGGACGGCCGAGGATACCGCTAAAACTTTTCGCCCCGAAGATAAAATAGGTTTGCGGCGATTTGAACGACGGCATGAATTCTGGCGGCAAGACCGGCAAATTCTCCGGCACCATGAACTCGATCGCGGATTCCGGCCAAATCACCAGCGCAGACGAATTGAGCGAATCGGTAATTTTGCGGTGCTGGTCGAGGTTTCTCTGCGCCAGAACCGGGTCCCATTTGAGATCGATATCGACGTTGCCTTGCACCGCTCCGGTGGCGAGCTTAGGCGCGCTGGTCATATCCTGTTCGACAGTTTTGAGCCTTTCAAATCCGTAGGCAAGCGATAGGATCAGCGCAACGGTAGAACAGGCAAGCGGCGCAAAAGCGCTCGGCTCTCTCCGTGGCCGTGCCGATAAAAGCTTGTAGACTGCCGCATTGAACCAAACGACGATAAAGCTTGCGCCGTAAGGCCCGACGAGGTCCGCGCTCTGAACGAACCAGGAAAAAGCGATTTGAGAGTTAGCCACGTGCCACGGAAACAGCAGTGGAAATAAAAATTCGACCGTCACCCATAACATCGGCGGGAAAAGACCCACGGGTCCCCATCCGGCAATCCGGAGAAACAACGCGAAAAAGGCGATTTCGAATGCCTGCAAACTGGCATAGACGATGAATATGATGACGCTCACGCCGTAGGGGAACTCACCGAAAGCGCTGATCGTGTAAACCAGCCAGTAAAAACCGATTAGATGCGCGCCTGTGCCCATGAGCCAGCCGTAAAACGTCGCCCAGCGCCAGGTAGGGGCGTGCTTGACCGTCCAAAAAAGCGGTACAAAAGCAAACCAGGCTAGCAGAAATAGTTTCGGCTCGAGAAACGGCGCTGCCAGTAGGGCGGCGGACAATAACGCAAGCAGCATCTGAGGTATTTTCACAGGAACTTCCGCCGGCTCGTCGTCAATTAGCGCAGGGAAGCGGTGGAACTGAAACGATCGGGCTTGAAGTCGTACGCGAGCTGGAGAAATTGCACGATGATTCGGGCGGTGACTCCCCAGACGTCCCAGCCGTTCACGTAAAAATGATAACTGGGATGGCCGCCAGGCGAGAGATGAGCGTCGTGAACGAAATTGGCTTGCGCCATCAGTGAGCTGATCGGCACGGAAGCAACGTCTGTCGTCTCGGCGGGATCGAGGCGAAATTCGCAGCGCGCTGGAATCACCCCGACAATGGGGGTGACCACAAGACCATAACCTGCCGTAAACTCGTCCAGCCGCCCGAGCACTCGAACACAGTCGCCACCGATGCCAATCTCCTCGTAGCACTCGCGCAGCGCCGTTGCGGTCGCGTCGGCATCGCGCGGGTCGACTCGGCCCCCGGGAAAAGCGATTTGTCCTTTGTGGGTGGGCAAATGATCGGCTCGTCTAGTAAGAACGAGATATTCGCCATCAGGCCGCTCTTGAATCGGTACAAGCACCGCCGCCGGCTTGTGCCCATTCTCGGCAATCGTTCGGGGAGTTCGCGATTTCAACGCCTTGGCGATTCGTTCTGAAAGCATGGTGCGCTAAAAAGTCTTTTGGTTGTGTGCTATGTACTCTAGTCAATCTAGCCAATCATCTTATAAAACACTAGCTTCATGAGAGATCGCGAGATTCATTCGGCAATCCGAATTTTGCGCCGCGAGGTGCCGAACTGGCAAACACCGATTGTCACGTTGATGGCCGAAACTTACCGCAGTCCCTTCCGTGTTCTGATCTCCTGTATTCTCAGCCTCCGCACTCAGGATTCGACCACGGCCAAGGCATCGCATCGGCTGTTCGCGCTGGCGGATACCCCGGAAGCGATGCTGAAGTTGAGCGCGAAAAAAATCGAAAAACTGATATATCCGGTAGGTTTCTATAAGACCAAGGCTAAGGCGATCCGCCACATTTGTCGTACGCTGATCGAACAATATGACGGCAAAGTTCCGGACGAAATCGATGAGCTCCTCAAGCTCAACGGAGTAGGCCGCAAAACCGCCAATCTCGTTGTGACCCTTGGTTATAATAAACCGGGGATCTGCGTCGACACTCACGTCCATCGAATTTCCAACCGCTGGGGGTACGTCAGGACGAAAACGCCGGAGCAGACTGAAATTGCGCTGCGCGCGAAACTTCCCAAGCCATACTGGATCGAATACAACGATCTGCTCGTGAGCTTCGGCCAGCATCTCTGCCGGCCAATTTCTCCGCTCTGCAGCCAGTGTCCGGTGCGACAGTTTTGTTCCCAAATAGATGTCACTGTAAGGCGATAATCATGGGACAAGCCATTCCTCCTGGATTTTTTGCCCAAAACCTCGAGCCGGTTGGCTATCACGACTTGAATCGCAAGCCGGCCTTCAAGCTCGCGATGCAGGAAGTGAATCGCCGTTGGTACCTCTATGTCGCGCACCTTTGGCACCGCGGCTGGAGCGTGCTCGAAGTCACCGACCCCAGCGAACCCCAGCTCTGTACTTTCACTCCCGGACCGGAAAATACCTGGACAATTCAAGTTCAGGTGGCGGACGGCAAAATGATCACGGCTTTGGAGCGCATCGCGCCCGGCTGGGGCGGCGCCGATGGACAACCGTTTGCCGAGGGATTTTTAATCTTTGACGTGAGCACTCCAACCGAGCCGAAACGAATCGGTCATTTTCAAACCGGCAGCAGCGGAACGCATCGGAACTTTTACGATGGCGGAAATCTCGTCCATGCCGCTGCGGCTGCCGAGGGAATGAACGGAAAAATTTACCGCATCATTGATATTGTCGACCCTGCCAAGCCGCGCGAAGTCGGGCGGTTTGCGCTGCCCGAGCAATCGGAGGGCGCACTGCCGAATGGCTTGAAGTTTTCTTGTCATGGGCCGGCACATGTGGAGGGCAAGCGCGCGTATGTTTCCTACGGTGATGGCGGCGGCATTATTGTCGATCTCTCCGACATGGCGGCGCCGAAGATCGTCAGTCAGCTCGCGTTCCGCGGCATCACCGCGACCCAGGGAATCCACACCTATTTGCCTCTGCCACGCCGTAACATCGCCTTGATCAACGATGAAGCCATCCGGGAAAACGGCGAGGAAAATTTGAACCTGGCCGGTATCGCGGATATCAGCGACGAGCGGCGCCCGCGCATGTTGTCGTTATTTCCTTTGCCGCAGCCGCCTGTGGAAAGTGGACTCGCCAATTTCTATGTCAAAGGCGGCCGCTTCGGTCCTCACAACCACCACCATGCGAATCATCAAACCTGTCTCGAAGACCGCGACGACATCGCGTATCTCACCTATTTTAATGCCGGCTTGCGAGTCTACGACATCCG
>JBIOXP010000148.1:0-6420 GCA_044869705.1 Binatia bacterium
TCTGTCAGCGCGTCTTCCAAGCTAAAGATCAAGTAACCGCCATGGGCGCGCAGATAAGAGCCGGACTTGATCCGAGTGAAGTTGGTCACGACACGGCCAAAACGATCGACAACACGCTCGATCGTGCCGAACAGGTTGAGATAAGTCGGTGCGCTTTCGATGACGATCGGTGCTCCGGCGGTCTTCCCGTTATCCACGACGACATTGACATCGTACTCGAGGAAGGGATCCCGTTCGTGTGGAGACGGAATGAACGGCACGGCCATCGAAGGCGCTGGAACTTCTTTGAAGTTATCGAGGTTGTCCAGCACGTGAGCTTTGACGTCAGCGAGATAGTCGTTCACCTCTTCATTGTTTACGATTTTCTCGATGCTCTCGATGATCGGAGCGAGGAGACTCTCGCAAAAATGGCGCTCGATGAGCTGAATGTCCCGCTCCATGTCGCGCATGATCTCCTGCTGGTTGCGCGCAAGACGCTCCATTTCAATGTTCAGTTCCTGCTGTCGCCCTTCCACGTCCCGTCTCTCGGCTTCGGATAAGCTGTTAAAGTCATCCGGACGATTGAGGAGCTTGCCATTTACGATTGGGACGAAAAAAATGCCGCCCCGTGAGCCACTCTGGACGACGAAACCTTTCTCGCGCGCGAGCGCCGCAAATTGGCCATTCAGTTCTTGGGCTCGATTATTGTACTTCTCGGTCAGCCGTGACTTTTCTTTGTCAAACGCCTCCTGACGAAATGCCTTGGGCAACTCCTCTTTCAGTGTTCGCACCAGCTCATGCATTTTTTCTTTGAGCAGGATTCCTCGACCCGGCTCCAAGTAAATCGCTCGCGGCGCGTCAGGATGTAAAAAATTGTGAACGTAAACCCAGTCGCCGGGGGTGGCGGCCTTAGCCGCTCGGTCGGTGAGCCAACTCCGAATAGTGTCTAGTTTCTCTGTACCGGTCAGACCGGAGACAAAGATATTGTATCCGCTAGCGAATACTCCAAGCCCGAGATCCAAGGCAGCGAGCGCTCGTTCTTGGCCGACGAATTCTTTTGGGCCGCTCAATTCTTTCGTTGATGCGAACGGAAAATCTAATTTGACACCGAAGCGGAGCTCCTCTGCTGAAAGCTCCCGTGGCCGGCGCGGCGAACCTTGCAGTCGGCCGGTGCCGTTGTTCGTGCTATCGGTTGCGTGACTCATCTGGCCTCTCCGCCTTGGGTCTGACCTTGGGAAGAATGACCCGAAGAACTCCATTTTTAAACTCTGCTTGGATGGCGTCTTTGATAACGGACTCCGGTAATTTCATGCGCCGGCAAAACTGACCTGACGATCGTTCCATGGTGTGAAATCGCTCTTCGCGATGCTGTTTTTCCAGTGTTCTCCAGCCCTGTAGCACTAAGTCGCCATTCTTTAGCTCTACCTCGACATCTTCCGGGCTAACTCCTGGGAGATCGGCTTCGAGGATGAGCGCGTCATCGGTCTCATAGAGATCGACAGATGGATTCCAGCCCTTTATCTCTCGGCAAAACCCCCAAGGACGATGGATCATCTCGTCGAACATGCGTTCAATCTCGCGCGGCAAATGGAGCGGGAACGATACCAGGTCATTTTGTTTTTTTGCCATCAACGTACCCTTCCTGGGGGCAAGCTCGTCAAGGCGCGTCGATCGAAAGCACCCGTTGATAAAGCAACAGCAATGGCAATGCCACGGATTGGCTACAATCTGTTTTGCTTGTTCCGTTCGATTACCGGTGAGAGCTTCTCGTCTCGCCCGCGAGTATGTGCGAGTAGGGGCGTATAATGCCGGCGCGTCGACACGAACAAGGTATTGTTTGCTCGGAGAAATGCCAAGAGTGATGACGATCAGACGACAAACCCAATGCGCCATGCTCAGGTGACGTCAATCCATCGAAACTTATTTAAGCACTTACCTCGCAGGAATGGGAAAAATCACATGGCCTTTTTTGCATGAATGAAAAGCGAGCCGAGAAGAAAAGTTAATTGCGCAAGAAAGGCGCTTTAGGAGGTGGCATGGGAGTTGCCCTGATGTAAAGTCAAAAAATCGAACGTTTCGGAGTATGGCGGGAGAATCAACCATGAAACTTACATACAGAGGCCGCCACATTTATAGCCTGCCTGAGTTGAACCTGGAAACCGACTGTTGGGTTCCGAACGCCGATGTGTCTTGGCAGCAAGGCGACAGCAAATTTCATCAACGGCTCACAGGTCCCGTTGGTTATTTCAAAATTATCGATCAAGCTGAACTCTATGCGCTAGAAATGGCCAAGACGTGGATCGACGAGGAATGCGCTGAGAACGTGCCTGGTAAGCAGTCTAGCGAGCCGGAGGTATCCGAAGGAGCAAGTCATGTATAAGCATATTTTAATTCCCACCGACGGTTCCGAGCTTTCGGCGAAGGCCATTAAGGAAGGAATAGCCTTGGCGAAGGCAGTCAACGGGGAGGTGACCGCGATCACCGTCTCTGAAACTTTTCATACTTTCTCGGTTAACCCGATGGTCATTACAGAGACGCCGGACCAGTACCAGAAAGACTCCGATACCAGAGCCGAACAGTATCTCAGCGTAGCGGACAATGCTGCCAGAGCCGCCGACGTGCCCTACGAGGGTATACATGTAATACATGATGATCCCTACGAAGCTATTATTACCGCTGCGAATGAGAGAGGTTGCGATCTGATCGTGATGGCCTCGCACGGTCGCAAAGGCATGTCCGCGCTACTCCTCGGTAGCGAGACAGTCAAGGTGCTGACGCACAGCAACATTCCGGTTCTGGTGTGTCGCTGAGCCTTCACATCGTTTAAGCCGTTCAAAAGGTCGAAGCCGTACAGGAAAGCGCTGTGGGACAGTAAATTGGCGAGAAGCGGATTATAAATGGGATTGCGGCCAGTAGAGTAACAGCGGCACACCAGAATGACGTAAACAGTAACCCGCCACGCTGCCGAGCATGACCCGCTCTACGGGACCGCGCGCGTGCGTGGTCATTGCTAACAAAGTATTCGGCATGTCTTTGACATATCGGCGGATCGCGTCGGCCGGATCGCCGTGCAGAACTTCCCAATCGACAGTGATGCCATAGGCCTCCTTGATCCTGGAGGCCTTCCGTTGAAGATAACACGATTCGAGCAATACGACTGTTTCTTCGTTTGGACCCTGCGGAATGGTTGAGTGCGGCGGCAGCGCTTGAACCAAAAGCAGCCGAGCCGATAACGCCTTCGCCGTTTCGGCTGCATATGGAAATATTGTTTCTGAAAACTCACTGCCGTCGATCGCCACCACGATTGTGGTAATTTTTTTTGGCGCATCGATATCTTTGGTGAGCGGACGGTAAAGGATCACCGGACGCTTGGCGCCCTTGATCACCTGAAAAGCGACACTTCCGACCAGAGCCTCAGCCCATGCGGTGCGTCCGTGCGTGGTCATCGCGGCAATCGCCCGAGGATTCTTCTCGAGCTCAGCAAGAATCGCGGCGGCCGGATCGACTGCGATGAGAAATCTAACCTCCGCCTTACATTGACTGGCCAGCTCTCGCAGATAAGATTCTTCCGAAGCGAGTTCATCGGTATCTCCGACAACTCTCACGAGACTAATTCGTGCCCGCTTTGAAGCAGCAATACCGCGTATGAGAGGAAGTATCCGCTCTGCCAAAGCGGAGCCGTCGAGGCAAGCAAAAATCTCGTCGATCATTGAACGCTCTTACGACCCTGGAAATGGGGTCTCGCGAATCGCACCGTGCTAGCTTGTAGCCCTTTTTCTCCTTCCTCTTCGGCAAAGTAGACTTTCATTCCGATGTTCAATTGATCGAAGCCTGGCTTCAGCACGCTGTTGCCATGAAAGTATATCTCTCTGTCGTCAAGCGTTTGGAGAAAACCGTATCGTTCCTTGGGAAAAAGTTTGATAACGCGGCCATGCTCAGGAGGCTTGTGTAGTTTGATCGCCAGACTCCGGCGGCGGGCATAGTCTTGCAACTTTCTTCCCGCCGCATTGAAGGCGTCGCGAATCGCGACGTAAAGATCTTCGCGCGCCGCCTGTTTGCTCGGCTCATGACGCTCGTACAGTTCAATCTCGTCTTTTTTTACAGAAGCTCTTCTGGTTACCGCCAAACGGTTTGTCGTGTGCCTGATCACCAGCTCATCCTCTGGCACAGTAAGATCAATTCGTATGGCGTAAGTTCTTCCCTTGCGATGATGGCGATGCGGCGCCTCTACCGTGACCTTGCAGCTCAGCAGGCGATTGTAAAATAACTCGAGCTTGTCGACCTTTTTCCGGATCCTTTTTTCGATCGCCTCCGAGGCCGCCATATTACGGAACGTGATTTGTAGCGGAATCTCCATACTCGCGTTCTCCAGCTAATTGCTTGTTCTGGCGATAAAAGGATGGGCAAGAGATGTGCCAGCGTCCGTCTGAAAACCGGCGTGGTTTTATTGATGGCGTCGTGCTGCAGTTGTTCGTTCTTCGCAGTCGTGCGAATAACGGCGCGTCCAATTCCCAGGCGTGCGGATGGCCGGCGGTTTGGGATGGGCTTCTTATGGCTGATTCTACTGGCAGCCCCTGGACCGTCTTTGTGCCTCGGCCACGAATCACGGATCACGCGCATCATGCCCGGAAATACGCCGACATCCAGTTGCCGGGCGAGAAAGTTTTTCGCTTCGTCAACGCCGATGTTCCGATTGCCGCTCACAACATGACGGAGTTCTATCACGCAACAAAGTCTGTGCCTGTAGCTTCATTGCGCCACCACCTTCTTTGCGGCGACTTCTCCCGCTGGGTAGGCGAGGTCCTCGGCGATCGGCAGCTCGCTCAGGGGTTGCGTAAGATCGAGCGGACCACGCCCGTCGGCGGGACACCAGACCGCGGGGAAATCCTGGCGCACATCGAGAGTCGATACTTGGTCTGAAAGCATAAAGTCACGATTTCCGAAGGCGAAGATCTCTTCTGCCGAAAATCACGTCCAATCTCATTTGTTGCCTGGCTCAATGCTTTCTCGTCATTGGTAGAACTACGCCTAGCGATTTTCATCTCTGAGAAAACGGCGTTTGCACCGATCCCAGTCACCGGCCGATTTCGTTGGAATGATTGACTCCATCACCAGTAATGTGCCGCGTCTTTAGGCACGCACTTTGCCTAGTTGCTTAGGACGGGTGGTACAAAATGAAAAAGGTTTGCGCATTGATGATTTTTGCGGCGGCGCTGCTGCTGAACCAGAAAGCGATGACCGAACCGTTGAGAGCCGTTGAAAACCTTCGACACCAGCAGATTAGCGTGCCGGCTTCGATCCCCGATCGAAATCGCATGGTCCTAGTAGACGATCTCATGTTTGTCGAGGAAAATGGAGTGGCGGCGATCCTGATTTTTTACGATGACGTACGGACAGAACGGCAGGTCGACCTCATCGAGTGCTACGATCTCGAGGGAAACTTGCTGCTGATCGCATGGATCGATCGGTTAGGTATTTGTCAGGTCGCCATGGATCGTGGGTTGCTCGACGCGGACGATCCCGTAGTTGACGGAACACTTGTCACAGTTGCTGTGGGTCAGGAGCTATGACTCAAAAGCGCAAACCCGAAGGGAACAGACTCGCCTGCGATTACTGGCGCGCGCCGCCACACCGGTAACCAGATCGCCAAGGATCCGCTTTAGTAAATCCACCACCAACCCAGGATCATTCCCGTCAATACGCATCCAGCGACTGCGCTTGCGACTGGGGCGGCGGTTTCCGCGCCAGCGATGATCGCCACGAGCGTCGCTTTGCTCAGCGTGTTCACCACCGCTGCAGTGAATACGGCGAGAGCAGCCGAGCGGATGGACACTTCACCGAACGCCAATCGCGACATCGACACAGTAATCGCATCCACGTCGGCGATGCCGGATATTGCCGCTAGCAAATAGATTCCTGCTTCTCCCAGCCAAGCCCGCAGTGCATGACTCGCCAGAATAATAGCCGCGAGCAGCAGGCCGAACTGCAAGGCCTGTGCGAGCTCGACAGGGTTGCGTAGCTTTAGAGAATTGACGGTGGTTCGCCCGGTGTGTTTTGATTTCAAAAGAGCCGCGGCAAGAAGCCACAGAGCCATGGCGAATGTGGGCAGACTCAGCATTTTTGCCAAAGCGGAATTCAGTACCGCGGCTAACAAAAGGACACGAACAAACATTGTCGCCGACGCCACCAATATCCCGGCAGCGATGACCTTGCGCTCGACGCCTTCGACTGCAAGCCGCGAAAGATGGAGAGTTACGCCTGTTGAAGAAACCAGTCCTCCCAGAATACCGGTCAGCAAGATGCCCCGTTCGGTACCTGCGATTTTGACCGCACAGTAGGCCGCAAAGGATATCGCCGCGATGAAAATGACCAGCGACCAGATTACGCGAGGGTTCAGAGCCTGCCACGGACCATAGCCTTGGTCGGGCAGGACGGGCAGAA
>JBIOXP010000149.1:0-2614 GCA_044869705.1 Binatia bacterium
ATTGAAAGGAGCGTGTCATGAAAAGAGCCAATAGCCTAATGGCGATCAGTTTACTGCTGGCCACGGTGAGCACGACTCAGGCTCAGCAGACCCACGATCTCGAAGATATTCAGTCCGCGAGCCAACGCCTCGTTGCCGCGATCGTCGCCCGCGACATCAACGCGATGGATAAAGTGTGGGCGCATGAAAGCTACGCGTCATTCATCGGGCCGTTGAGCACCACAGTCGTGATTGGTTGGGACGCCGTGCGCGGAGCCTGGCAAATGCGTTTCGGCCAATTCGACCGCGTCTCGATTTCCGCAAACAAGCCGCATGTCCGCATCAACGGACAGACAGCATGGGCTGTCGGAATGGAAAGAGTCCGACTCTTGCGCAAGGACGGCAAAACCATAAACTTCGACGCCTTTGTTACGAACGTTTTCGAGAGCAAGGGTGGGCAATGGCTGTTGGTCGCGCACCAAGCGACACCAGTTTTCAGGCCGCCCGAATAGTCACACGCCAGGCGATCTTTTGAGCACAATGCGAGCGCCCGAGCGTTTGATGGCGCCCGCACGTTCAAGACTCGCGAGCGTGCGATAAAACGCTTCGCGCGTAAGACCGAGCTCACTGGCAATATCTTGAAGCTCGCTTTTCAATCCCACAGAGCTTTCCGCTCCCGCGTGAAGATCCAGATACAACATGACGCGTTCCTTTGCCGAACGAATTTTCATTAATTCCAGACGTTGCCGCGCCTCGATCACCTGATGGGCCATGAGCTTGAGGAACGGGACGGCGCCCGTCGGGTCAGTTCTCAGCGCGTGTAAAACAGCTGCCTTGGGATAAATGCGCACGCGCGATGGTTCAGTCGCAACGGCGTCGCAATGAAATATCTCCGCAAACAAGGCTGCTTCAACAAAGAACTCCCCGGCAGAGTTCGTGCCGAATACCAGAGAACGACCGTCAAAAGTACGCCGATCAAGCCGTAACCGCCCTTCTTCTATGAAATAGATCGCATGAACCTTGTCGCCTTGCCTGAAAAGCAATTCGTTTCGCGCAAGCGACCGTCTCTCCAGCTTGGCTTCGTCGAGCAACATTATTGGGTTTTCAGCAGTGCGTTCCCCTGCGAAAGCGGACATTCAACGATCGGAAACGAACGTCAGCGGAGGACGCTGTCAGTGACAGGATTGCAGAGTTTGCAGACTGATCCGCTGTAACTCACCCTAGGCGGGGTTCTTGCCTGATATCACCCACGAAGATGATTCCATTACGATCCCGTCAGCATCTTTCTTCTGAGAGTTGATGGCCTCCGCCAGCGCAGCTTCGATTTGATCTCGCTTCGCCTCGGCTTCCTTGCCAGCTTCTCTAAAAACTTCTCCGGCAGGGCCGATGGCAAGCTGGAAATTTACGGCATCGTGGACGGTCTTTCCGACCAGCACGGGAGCGTCGACTCTCTTGAAGGTGATGTCAGTGTAACCGGCTATCTCCATCATCTTGGTGACCATTGGCTCGTCCGCCATCGAAAATGGTCCCGGGCCGCAAGTGAGCGCATCCTCACCGGGCGGCGGTAGAAACTTCAAGACGACGTCCTTCGCCATACTGAGCCAGGGATTGTCCGTGCGCGTGCGCCAAACAATGTGCGTCATGATGCCGCCAGGTTTCAGCGCCTTTCGCATATTCCGCAATCCGGCCACCGGGTTGGCAAAAAACATGGTGCCGAAGCGCGAAAATACGAAATCATATTCGGGCTCGAAGCGGTCGAGCATCGCATCGCCGTAGACAAACGAAATATTCTGCAAACCCAGTTTTGCGGCATCCTTCCGACCGTACTCCAGGAACGCCTCGCAGCAGTCCAATCCGACGACTTTGCCGTTGTCGCC
The DNA here is from genome assembly GCA_044869705.1 of Binatia bacterium. Classification (GTDB taxonomy): domain Bacteria; phylum Desulfobacterota; class Binatia; order UBA9968; family UBA9968; genus DP-20. The sequence goes on from JBIOXP010000149.1 coordinate 1,857, forward strand.
TACTCGCCGCGCTAGCTTTATTGCGGTATCCCCGAAACCACATCCCACGTCGAGAACCTTGTCGCCTTCCTTAACCGGCAATGACGGAAAAATCGCCTCACTGTGGTGAGTCAATCCATCAACCAAGATGTGTTTGTATTTGATGAATTTCGGAACCAGGATCTCGTTCCAAAAATCTACGTACTGAGCGCTTTGCACGTTCGCTTCGACTGCACTCATGATTCTTCCTCCCAAAATCGCAAAGACGGCACAGTTTTTATTCTTCACGCGCTTCCGGTTACAATGGGCATTCTAGCGGCGCGCCACTCCGGGAGACCATCCTCCAATCGGCGGACGCTAAAACCACGGGCACGAAGTAAGGCGACTGCCTCAAACGAAAGCACACAATATTCGCCGCGGCAGTAAGCCACGATTTCCCGCGCGGTATCGAGTTCGGCAAGTCGTTTCTTCAGTGCATGAAGCGGAATGTTGATCGCTCCAGGCAAATGTCCCAATTCGAATTCATCTGGAGGGCGCACGTCCAGAACTGTAACGGTTCCCGCGCGTAGTCGCTTCAGAAGCTCTTTGCGAGAAACCGGCTCAAGTTCGTCACGTTTGTTGAAATAGCTCCGAACAATGCGGTCGACCTCGGCAACATTTCGCTCTGCGATCCGACGCAGTGCCGTGAGAACGTCAAGAATGCCATCGTCGGCGAGTGCGTAATAGACGAACTTGCCGTGACGCCTTGTTGTCACCAGGCCGGCGCGTCGCATGTGCTG
>JBIOXP010000150.1:0-12266 GCA_044869705.1 Binatia bacterium
CGAGAAGCTGCTGGCGCAATATAAGAATGCCGGAACCGTGCTCGGTGAAAAGCGCGTCGCGGCCAGATTAGCTTATCGCTACTATCGATTAGCGAAGAGGCGGCGGAAACATGGAGAGCCAAACGAGGCACGGAGCGCAATACGACAAGCGACTCGTTTGCGACCGTTATCGGTAAAGTATCGACTCTATCGTCTTCACTGGGCATTGTTTTAGCGCGCAAGGATCGCGCTCGAATGAGCCCATCATCGAGACCTGCGAGCGCAAAATGAAGCGATCGTCCAGCAGCACCATTCACGGCTAGCCATATAGCCAGCGGGCTACCCCTCTCTACTCGCCCTGTAAAGATGCGCATGCAGGAACGAACAAGCGGTGACATAACTCCTGCCGAAGTTTCCGCGATTGTCGTTTGTTTCGATGAGGAGGACCGAATCGAAGCCTGCCTTCAAAGTCTCGCTTGGTGCGCCGAGATCATCGTGGTGGATTCCTATAGTACGGATCGAACACCGGACATTTGCCGGCGCTATACCGATCGATTCATTCAGCGCGAGTGGGCGGGTTACCGCGATCAGAAGGCCTTCGCTCATTCACAAGCCACCAAGGAATGGGTGCTGCTCGTGGACTCGGACGAGCGGGTTACTGCGCCATTACGCGATGAGATTCTCGAGGCGCTGGCACGCGACGGCGGGCGTTATTGCGGTTACGCGCTGGCGCGCCTGGTTCGATATTTGGGACGCTGGTGGTGGCGCGGAGGCTGGTACCCTGACTATGACGTCCGTCTGTTTCGCCGTGACCGAGCGACGTGGGGCGGCTCGGAGCCCCATGAAAAAATCCTCGTGGATGGTCCGGTGCGCCGGTTGCGCCATCCGCTGGAACACTACTCTTACCGCAGCATCCAAGATCATATTCAGCGCATCAATCGCTTCACTTCGATTTCATCGCGGGAGCTGAGAAAAGCCGGCGTTCGATGGCGCCTTGCAGATGCACTTTTGCATCCTGCCGGTCGATTTTTCCGTTCATATTTCTTGCAGCGCGGTTTCATGGAAGGCTTCGCCGGTTTCTACGTTGCCGTCACGGCCGCCGTTTATGTTTTTCTCAAGTATGCTAAGCTCTGGGAGCTTTACTTAGAGGAGAAAAAAAAAGTTGACCGGAAGCGGTAGCCGCCGTCTCCTCAAGATTTTGCATGTCGATCCTGAAAAAAACTGGGGTGGTGGGGAAGCGCAGGTGTTTGGTCTATTGGATTATCTCTCAACCAGAGGTCATCGAAACGATCTCGTAGCCGATCCGAAGGGCCTGCTGTACACCAACTGCCGGAGACTGGATATACGGCTCCGACCTCTTTCGGTCCGTAATGATCTCGATCTAGCCGCTGCCGCTAAGCTCCGGCGACTCATTTGCAGCGAGCCTTTCGACATCGTCCACTTTCATACCAAGCGCGCTCATGCTCTGTCACTGTGGCTTTGGCCGAAGAGAAGTCGGCCGAAGTACGTGGCCACGCGAAGAATGGATTACCCGGAACGGCGTGGCTGGTATACCCACATTCTCTATAACCGTAAGCTCGATGGCGTAGTGGCGATCTCACGAGTCATTGCCGAAGGGCTCGCGCAAAGCGGCGTCGAGCGCGGAAAAATCCGCCACATTCCGAGCGGCATCGAGCCGGGACGGTTTATGTTGGCTGATTCACAAAAATTGAGATCTCAAGACCCGCCGGTGATTGGCTCTGCCGCGGTGCTCGAACCGCGAAAGGGATACGAATTTTTGCTCGAGGCGGCGGCGTTGCTAAAGGCTGACGGCCTCAATCTGACGTACCGAATCGCCGGCGCTGGTCCCTTGCGCGACCAACTCGAGCGGCAGGCGGCTCATCTCGGATTGCAAGGAGAAGTGCAGTTCCTCGGCTTCGTTGGCGACATCGCCAAATTTCTCGCCGATATCGATATATTCGTGATGCCCTCTTTGTATGAAGGTCTCGGAGTTGCGGTTCTCGAGGCGATGGCAGCAAGCAAACCGGTTATTGCCAGCCGTGTAGGGGGTCTGGCGGAGGCAGTTGCTGAGGATGTCACGGGAATTTTGGTGCCCCCGGCGAATGCGACAGCGTTGGCCCAGGCGATTGCCAAACTGTCGCACGCTCGTTCGCTGGCCAGGGAAATGGGCCAGCAAGGACGACAGCGGGTAGAGCGCCGCTTTACGCTGGAGCAGATGGCGACCGCGAATGAAACCTACTACTACGAACTACTGGGCACAGCGCCTGAGCGCATCTGAACGCCAGCTCGATGGATAAACGCCTCGAACTTCTCGACAAATTTGCCACCGTTCATCTGCTCGTCATTGGAGACCTCATGCTCGACCGCTTCATCTGGGGCGAGGTCGACCGTTTATCTCCTGAAGCTCCAGTCCCTGTGCTGAGAGTCCTATCCGAAGAGTCAAGCCTTGGCGGCGCGGCAAATGTTGTGCAGAATATCCGCGCGCTCGGTGGACGGGTGACTGCCTGTGGAATTGTCGGCCGCGATGACGCGGGCAGACGCGTGCTGCAGGCGCTGCGCAATGCGGGCGCCTCGACTTCGGGTGTGATTTCCGCTGAAGAATTTCAGACCATACAAAAAAGCCGCGTCATCGCCAGCCCGCACCATCAGCAAATCGTGCGCTTGGACCGCGAAAGCCGCCGTCCCATCGAGCGCCGAATGTTAGGGAAAATACGCGATTTTGTCGCGTCCAGCGCGGCGCGCTACCACGGGATCGTTATTTCTGATTACGGTAAGGGGGTCATTCACGAAGAACTGCTGCGGCACGTCGCAGCGGCGGCCGCTCGAGAAAAAATCGTTACGATCGTCGATCCTAAAAAAGAGAATTACGGTTGTTATCAATTTCCGACTCTGATCACGCCGAACAAGACGGAGGCGAGCGAAGCTTCGGGAATTGCAATCCATGACGAGAACTCCCTGTGCGCGGCCGGCAAAAAGCTCGTGCGTAAGTGGCGCGCCCAAGCGGTGTTGATCACTCGCGGCGCCGAAGGCATGAGCCTCTTTCGCCGGGGCGGCGCCCCGAAGCACTTTCCCACGGAGCCGAAGGATGTATTCGACGTGACGGGAGCCGGCGATACGGTGGTTGCAATGTGTGCTTTGAGCTTGGCCAGCGGCGCAGGGTTCGAGGAAGCGGCAGTGCTCGCCAACCTCGCAGCCGGTTTTGTCGGCGATGAGATTGGCACCGTCGCCGTGCCGGCGGCTAAGATCAAGAAGGTCTTCGAGGATCACGACAGATGAAGAGCATGACGGGATACGGCGAAGCTTCGCAAAACGTCGCCGGGGCGAAGGTGACGGTGCAAATCCGCAGTCTCAATCACCGCCACCTAGATCTCCAGCTGAGAGTTCCCAGAGAATATCTCTCGTTCGAAGAAATGATCCGCAAAGCGGTGCGGGAAAAAATCGCCCGCGGGCGAATCGATTTGTTTATCAATCGTTATGGAACCAAGCCTCAGGCGCGAAAGCTCGAAATGAACGATGCCCTAGTCGGGCAATACATCGCCAGCTTGAAGCAGCTCAAAAAAAAATACCGCCTTGCCGGTGAGCTGGGACTTTCCAGCTTGACGCAGGTTCCGGAGCTGTTTCATATCCGGGAAGTGGAAGCGGACCATGCCGGCGAACGCGAGGCTGTGCTCAAAGCGCTCGGATCGGCTCTTAAAAAACTCGAGAGCTCACGCGAGCGCGAAGGTCGTCAGCTCAGAATGGACATGGAGTCGCAGATCAAGCACTTGAAGCACGTTGCGCAAGAGCTGGAAAACTGGGCGGACGGCGTGATGCCGGCACAAAAGGAATTCAGCGCCCAGGCGCAAAACGGCGCCATCCGCGAACGCGACCCGAACGAAACCGCCAGCCCGGTTGGAAAAGGCGATATCAACGAAGAAATCGTCCGGCTAAAGGCGCACGTTGCCGAGCTCAGTAAAGTGGCGCGCGAGCGAGAGCCGGTCGGGAAAAAAATTGACTTCATGTTGCAAGAAGTCAATCGTGAGCTTAATACGATCAGTTCGAAGGTGCCGAATTTGCCGGTAATCCAGCTTGTTCTCCGAGGCAAGGAGCGGGTTGAAAAGATTCGCGAACAAACCCAGAACGTCGAATGACCCGTGCGACGGCCTCTCTGGCCAAGAGACAGGGAATTATTTTCATTTTGTCTGCACCGTCTGGTGCGGGCAAAACAACCCTATACAACGGACTGAAACTCGTTCATCCGGAAATCAAGCTTTCGGTATCCTGCACGACCCGGCCGCGCCGGCCCGGAGAGGTTAACGGCCGCGATTACCGCTTCATCAGCGAGCGGCAGTTCGATGAGATGAAGGCGGCGGGCGCGTTCGCCGAATGGGCCAAGGTGCATGGCAATGACTACGGCACGCCGCGCAAGCCATTGGATCACAGCATGCACAGCGGTCGTGATATCCTATTGGACATCGATGTTCAGGGCGCCCGGCAAATCAAGGAAATCTATCCTCAGGCGGTATCGATCTTTCTTTTGCCGCCGTCCTTGAAGGAGTTGAAACGCCGGCTCGCGAGCCGCGGCACCGACGGTAGGGAAATTATCCGGCGCCGGCTCGCCAATGCCCGAGGTGAAATCGGCGAGATTTTGCACTATGATTATTATGTCGAAAACCGGGATGTTGCAGAGGCGGTTGAGGTTTTGAGCGCCATTGTCGCCGCCGAGCGCGCAAAAATCTCGCGCGTCATCGAATGGCGCCTCGATTCGTTACGCGGCGCGGGCGGTCCAAAGAACCATGGGCAAAGATCTTAAAATAAACGACCTGGTCGAAAAAATTCACTCCTACTACCCCGCCGCGGATGTCGAGTTGATCCGCAAGGCCTACAACTTTTCCGCCAACGTTCATCAGGGGCAGAAACGCTTATCGGGAGAGCCCTATCTGACCCACCCGCTGGCAGTGGCCAACATCATTGCCGATTTGAAGCTCGACGTACCGAGTGTGGTTGGCGGGTTGTTGCACGACACCGTCGAGGACACCCTGACGACTGTCGATGAGATCAAAGCCTCGTTCGGGCGCGAGATTGCGGCGTTGGTCGATGGCGTCACCAAACTGGGCCGGGCCAACTTTAACAGTCGCGAGGAAAAGCAGGCGGAGAACTTTCGCAAAATGCTGCTGGCGATGGGCAAGGACGTGCGCGTGATCCTGATCAAGCTCGCCGACCGCGTGCACAATATGCGCACCCTGGATCACATGCCTCCGGAGAAGCAAATTTCCATCGCTCAGGAAACGCTCGATATTTACGCCCCGTTTTCCCACCGGCTGGGCATCGCATCGATCAAAAGCGAATTGGAAGACTTGGCGCTGAAATATCTGCATCCTGAAATCTATTATCAACTCAAGCGCAACGTCGCCAAGAAGAAGAGCGATCGGGAAAAGTACATCGAGGAAGTGATCTCAATCATCACCAAAAAACTCGAAGCCGAAGGTATTGAGGCGGAGGTCACGGGGCGGCCGAAGCACTTCTACAGCATCTACCAGAAGATGGAAAGTCAAAATCTGCTTTACGATCAGATCTATGACTTGGTGGCGTTCCGTATCCTGGTCGATACTCAACGCGAATGCTACGAGGCTTTGGGCGTGGTGCACGCGCAATGGCGCCCCGTCCCTGGCCGATTCAAAGATTACATCGCGCTCCCTAAGCTCAATATGTACCAGTCGCTGCACACGAGCGTGATCGGACCGTATGGCGAGCGCATCGAGATACAGATTCGCACTCACGAAATGCATCGCGTCGCCGAGGAAGGAATTGCCGCGCATTGGCGCTACAAAGACGGCGAAGATTTTCATGTCAGCGATATTCAAAGATTCGCCTGGCTTAGACAGTTGTTGGAATGGCAGGAAAATCTCCAGGATCCCCAGGAGTTTCTCCATAGCCTCAAGGAGGATTTGTTCACCACTTCGTTGTACGTGTTTACGCCCAAAGGAGATCTGCTGAACTTTCCAAAGGGCTCCACCGTAATCGATTTCGCCTATCGTATTCATACCGAAGTCGGCAATCGGTGTTCCGGCGCGCGCGTCAACGGCCAGCTGGTGTCGCTCAAATACATTTTGCGCAGCGGCGACACCGTCGAGATTATCACCACACAGCAACAATCGCCGAGCCGCGACTGGCTCAAATGGGTCAAGACGCCGCGTGCCAAAGCCAAAATTCGCGCCTGGTTAAAGGCTCAACAGCGGGACCGGAGCGTGCTCCTGGGACGGGAAATTTTCGACGGCGATCTGCATCGTTATCACCTCGACTATTCCGCCTTGCGTGAGGAAGGCAAGATCGCCTGGCTCAGCAAGGAGCTGGGCATGAAGGATGAAGAAACTCTGCTCTCGGCGATCGGCTACGGGCGGATTACCACCCGGCACGCGCTGGCGAAGCTGCTATCGCCGGAGAAGCTCGATGCCGGGCCCAAGAAGGCCGATGGCGCGCTGGAATCTCTATTCCGTCTGGTCTCGAAACAAAAGAGAGGACTCGGGATTCGGGTGAAGGGAGTGGATGACGTGCTGGTTCGTTTCGCGCTCTGCTGTCATCCTTTGCCGGGAGAGCAGATCGTCGGATTTATCACACGGGGACGAGGCGTAACCGTGCATACCGTGAGTTGTCCAACGGTGCTGGAGAGTGATCCACACCGCAAGATTGATGTCAGCTGGGAGGAAGCCGATCAAGCGCCGCGACCGGTGAAGATCGAAGTCACCTGCGTGGACCAGCCGGGGCTCTTGGCGGCAATCAGTTCCGCGATCACCAGCGCGGAAGCCAACATTGCGCGCGCGCAGGTCCGGACATTTTCCAGTCAGCGGGCCGTCAACACTTTTGAGGTGATGATCAGGAATTCGGAACACCTCAATCGCGTTCTGCAAAACATTACGAAGGTGAAAGGGGTTTACAAAGCGGTGCGCGCGCGCGGCAGAACCGGTGGCAAGGTCGAACTAGAGCAAGCGCCGAAGGAAGAATTGCACTGAAGGAGTCGGCGCGGGCATCACGCGACTTTGTGGACGCGACCCGAATGGATGCAATCGGTGCAGACGAGCGCGCGTTTCACCCGACCTTCAAAACTCGCACGGACCCGCTGTAAATTCGGTCGCCAGGTGCGCTTGGTCTTGTTGTTCGCATGACTGACGTTATACCCGACGGATCGGCCTTTGCCACAGATGGAGCATACTCTCGCCATTTAGTTTCTTATCCTTTCAATGATTTGCGTGGTTGAAAGTCCCGGCAAATAAGGAATCACCGCGACTCGACCGCCATTTTGCTCGACGACATCCGCTCCGACGATCTTGTCGGCGCTCCAATCACCACCCTTCACGAGCACGTTTGGCTGGATGGCAGCGATGACGCGGTAAGGATCCGGTTCGCTGTAAACGACCACATAGTCTACCATCTCCAGTGCGGCGATCAACTCGATACGATCGGCTTCCGGCATGATCGGCCGGTCCGGCCCTTTGATCGCCTTGACCGAGACGTCGCTGTTGAGCCCGACGATCAAAATCTCGCCCAACGTCTTTGCCTGGCGCAACAAATGAATGTGCCCGCGATGAACAAGATCGAAGCAGCCATTGGTGAACACGACGAGCCTGCCAGCCTGTCGAGCTTGTGCCGAAATCGCGCTAAGCTCGTCGACGCTTTTGTATTTGGCAGGCACGATAACCCGTGGGTAGCATGGCGCAGTGCGGAATTCAATTAAATCATGCACGTACCCGCTGATTGGAACCTTGACCCTGGTTTAAAACTCCGCTAAGGTCCAACAAGATTGGCGTAGTCGTCAGGAGGAAAAATGGAATACCAGGATCTGCGCGAATGGATCCAAATTGCCGAAGAAATGGGCGAGCTCAAGACTTTGAAAGGTTGCGATTGGAATCTCGAAATCGGCGCGATTACCGAGATCGTGGCCCACAAAGAAGACGGACCGGCGGTACTTTTCGACGATATCAAGGGATACCCAAAAGGTTATCGCGTGCTATCCAACTCGCTTTCATCGCGCAAGCGCTTGGCATTGACTCTCGGCCTTCCGGCCGGCGAAACCAAAATGGATTTCGTCAAGATTTGGAAAGATAATTACAAAAGCATCAAGCCAGTCCCGGCAAAATTCGTCAAGAAGAGCGCTCTTTTCGACAACGTGTACAAAGACGGCGATATCGACATGTTCAAGTTTCCGACGCCGCTCTGGCATGACAAGGACGGCGGCCGTTATATCGGCACGGGCAGTGTCGACATCACCCGCGATCCCGACGAAGGCTGGGTCAACTACGGTACCTACCGGGTAATGATCCATGACAAAAACAAGATCGGTTTTTATATTTCCCCCGGTAAGCATGGGCGCATTCAACGCGAGAAATACGCCGCCAGCGGACAGCCGTTCAAAATTGCGATGTCGTTTGGTCATGACCCTCTGACTTTTCTCGCCGGCAGCATCGAAGTGCCCTACGGCGTGCCGGAATACGAGTTCATCGGCGGTTTGCGTGGCGAGCCGTTCGAGATGATCGAAGGCGAGTATTCAGGCTTGCCCATACCCGCCAATGCCGAGATCGTCATCGAAGGCGATGTGCATTTCGACAATCCCAAGGTCGAAGGACCGTTTGGTGAATGGACGGGGTACTATGCGAGCGCGGAACGGGCCGAACCTTGGGTCGAAGTGAAACGGCTCTATCACCGAAACGATCCGATCATTCTTGGCTCGCCTCCGGGAAGACCGCCTGCGGAGTTGGGCTGGTATCGCTCGTACTTACGCTCCGCTTTGATTTGGGACGAGATGGAGAAGGCCGGTGTTCCCGACGTGAAAGGCGTGTGGCTTACGGTTTCTGGCGGCAGTCGATTGATGATGGTGGTCTCGATCAAACAGCGCTATCCGGGTCATGCCAAGCAAGCCGCGATCGTTGCCTCGCAATGCCACGCCGGCGCTTATCTCGGGCGCTTTGTCGTGGTCGTTGATGACGATATCGATCCATCGAATACCGATGACGTAATCTGGGCCATGTCGAGCCGCTGCGAGCCGGAACAGGACATCGATATCCTGCGGCGCTGCTGGAGCGGACCGCTGGATCCGGTCATTCATCCGACCAAGAAAGGTTTCAACTCGCGCGCGATTATCGACGCGACTCGGCCCTACGAATGGATGAAGGATTTTCCGCCGGTCGCGGAGTCGAGCAAAGAAGTGCTCGATGCCACCGCGAAAAAATGGGGCGCGGAGTTATTCGGTAGCAACGGTAAGAAGTAAAGCAAGCGAGCGCATCGCGCCAAAAGGCAAGTCGATCACCGGGTGGCCGACTTGCCTTTTTTTATTTTCGACGGTCTTCATGGATCGGAACACCGCAAGTGGAGCATCTGCGCTTATGTGAGCGGGATTGTTCTACGCAGAACATGGGCTATTTGCCGAAAGTAACTTGACCGCATGGCAGGTCGTCAGTATTGTCGGCGGCAAAGAGAGCCGCAGTGAAAATCAAAGTTTTATCCAATGATGTTGCGAGCCGGATTGCTGCCGGCGAAGTCGTTGAGCGGCCGGCTTCGGCGGTGAAGGAGCTGATCGAGAATTCGCTCGATGCCGGGGCCAGCGAAATTTCCGTCGGTGTGGAAAAAAGCGGCACAGCGCTAATTCGCGTGGTCGACAATGGCGAAGGTATGGCCGCCGAAGACTTGGAGATAGCCGTCGAGCGGCATGCCACAAGCAAACTGAGCGTCGAGGCGGATTTGTTCCGGATCGCCACGCTGGGCTTTCGCGGCGAAGCGCTGCCGAGTATCGCGTCGGTATCACGAATGGAAATCGTTTCGCGCGCGAAAGACGCAGCGACGGCACACGCACTCTGTTGTGACGGCGGGAGTAGGAACGAGCTTCGGCCGACGGCGGGCGCTCCGGGGACGACGGTCGTGGTCCGGGATATCTTTTTCAACGTGCCGGCGCGTCGCAAGTTTCTGAAATCGCCGGCAACGGAATTGAGCCATATCTGCGATGTCATCAATCGGATCGCGCTCGCTTATCCGGCGGTGCACTTTCAACTGGCGCACGAACGACGCACGATTGCGGATTACGCCGCCGTTAGCCAAGGGACCGATCGTCTGCAGCAGGTCTGGGGACGCGAGCTGGTCAAGGATATCGCAGCATTTAACTGGCGAGAGCGCGAAATATCCGTGCACGGCTTTTTAAGCGCAGCCCCGGTCTCTTTTCCCAACTCGCGGTATGTTTATACCTACGTGAACCGGCGCTACGTGCGCGACAAGGTCCTCACCCATGCGCTGCTCCAAGGTTACGAAAATCTTTTGATGAAAGGGCAGTATCCCGCCGTTGTGCTGTTTTTGGATCTGCCCTTCGAAGAGGTCGATGTCAACGTCCACCCGGCGAAATACGAAGTCCGTTTTCGCCGTCAGACCGAGGTGCATGCAGCCGTGGCGAGTGCCGTGCGGAGCGCGCTAAAACAAGCAGCGAAAGAACCTATTATGCGCGCGAGCTTCACTTGGGCGGCGGAGCCGTTCCAAGGTGTCAACGAGACGGCGCTCCCTTATCGAATCGGATCGAGCGCGCCGCAAACTTTCGTCCATCGGAATGAAAATAACTTCAGCAGACAAACCAACGAACGCGACGGCTTTTTTTCTGCGCTGCAAATTGTCGGGCAGATTCTCGGTTGCTATATCGTGTGCACATCGGCGCACGGGCTCGTGCTGATCGATCAGCACGCGGCGCATGAACGCATCGCCTTCGAAAGGCTTCGCCGCCAGCTCGCAACCGGACAGGTATCAGCGCAGGCGCTTTTGCTGCCGCAGACGCTGGAGCTTAATGCGGGCGAGATGAGCCTCCTTGAGGCCAATATGGAAACTCTCAAGCGCTTTGGCTTTACCCTCGAGCCATTCGGACCTGGCGTATACGCCATTGCGGAGGCGCCCGCGCTGTTGCCGGAAGGAGACTACACCCACCTGCTGCGGCAGATGGTCGCCGATTTTGCGGAGGTGGATACTTCGACAAAGCTTCGGATGCATCTTGAAGAGCGACTGGCGACCATCGCTTGTCACAGCGTGGTTCGGGCCAACCGTGCTTTAGAAGCCGAGGAAATAGAAGCGCTGCTCAGGGACCTTGATCACATCGATTTCGCCACACAATGCCCGCATGGCCGGCCGGTGCTGGTCGAGATCAGCCGGCAGGAACTCGAGCGGATGTTCAAGCGGATCGTTTGACGGTTCGACGTTCCATGTTTCGAAACACGAGCAATCAGGGTTCGGCATTATCGTTGAACATTGATCTTGAAGTTCGACCGCGGCGTCGATGAAACCGAAATTAGTGCTCATTCTTGGTCCGACCGCGGTCGGCAAAACCGAGCTGGCATTGGCTTTAGCGCAAACGATTCACGCTGAGATTGTCAACGCCGATTCGCAGCAAGTTTATCGATTCCTCGATATTGGTACCAGTAAGCCGTCAAAAGTTGAGCGCGAACGAGTGCCACATCATCTGATCGATGTGGTAAATCCCGATGAAGAGTTCAACGCGGCGATTTATCGACGACTGGCTACAGCCGCGATTCGTGAGATTGTCAAGCGCGGCATGCCGGCGGTTGTGTGTGGTGGGACCGGATTGTACTTGAAGGCGCTAACCGGCGGGCTCTTCGCCGGGCCGGGCCGGGACAGCGAACTGCGCGCGAAGCTAGAACGCGAAATCACCGAGACGGGGCTCGCGCCCTTATATCACCGGCTGATTACGGTCGATCCTAGCGCGAACAGAAACATTCATCCCAACGACCGCCAGCGTGTCATTCGTGCTTTGGAAGTTTATCAAAGCACCGGGCGGCCCCTGAGCGCATGGCAAAACGAGCATCGATTTCACGAGCAATCCTTCGAGGTCCTCAAAATCGGTTTGGAGCGAGAGCGTTCGCAGCTCTACGATTTGATCAATGCACGCACTGAGAGCATGATCCGGGCGGGCTTGCTCGACGAAGTGCGCGGATTGTTGGCGCGCGGTTATGGCCTTGATCTCAAACCGCTGCGCAGTGTCGGCTATCGGCAGATGGGCGAAGTCATCAAGGAAATCAAAAAATTGCCCGAAGCCCTGGAAGAAATGAAACAGGAAACCCGTCGCTTAGCGAAACGCCAGCTGACTTGGTTTCGTAGCGATCCGGAGATCCGCTGGTTTCATCCGGAAAGGCAGAACCGCAAGATTGCCGATTTGATACAAGCTTTCTTGCTATGAGTAGCGGGAGATGAACCGTAGAGTGCGGATGAAAATTGGCCTTAGCTTGGCCCTAATTGCTCTTGTGATGCCGAGTAGCGGTCGAGCGGCGGAA
>JBIOXP010000151.1:0-9850 GCA_044869705.1 Binatia bacterium
AGGCTGCTGTTCCCATGATAGCAGTACACAATCACTTCTTTGGCTTTGTCCCCGCTCTTCAGGAACTCCTGCACATTCCCATCGTGCAAACGGATCGCTCCAGGAATGCGTGCCTGTTCGTACGAGCCGGGATCGCGTACATCGACAAACAGGCATGACTTCTCGTCCAATTTTTTCTTGGCGTCGTGTATTTGAATTTGCGGAACTTCCATCGCCTTCCTCCCGCTTATGCGCTCGTTCTATCAAGCCTGTTTTTCTCTGTCCACGGTCATGCTTTGCCGCTGGTATGTTCTGGATAAACGAGTTGCTATAGTCGCACAGATGAAACTTTCACCGCTCACTTTGTACGTTTCGGCAGCCGTGTGCCAAACCGCGGGATCGTCGGGTGCGGCGATGTTGGCGCCCTTCTTCATGAGAGAGCATGGCTACTCCGTCGCGACGGCCGGAATCCCATTGGTCGCTAATGGCATCGGCCGAGTTTGCTCGGACGTCATGTCAGGCGTGATGGCTAGTTATTTTAGTCCCGGACTGTTGCTCGTGGTCGCGATGCTGCTCGGCTTGGTGACGAGCATTATCGGCTATACCTTCATCGATGCGATGCCGGTATTTACGGCTGCCTGGATCGTCTTCGGCTTGACCGAAGCCATGTTCGCCCTGTCGCTGAGAAAAATCGGCTTCGACCAAGCGGCGCCCGAGCGGCAAGGAAGAGTGCAGGGGCAAATGGCTTCGGCTCTGGGCGTCGGGTTCACCCTCGGACCATTGCTCGGCGGTTGGGTCGGTAAGTGGCTCGGGCCCGATGGTCTATTTCTGCTGTATGCGGCGCCGCAATTTCTCGGTATGCTGCTGATCTTCTGTGCCGGTGCGCACCGCTATAGACGCACAGCGAAGGCCGAATCGCCTAAAATTTGGCGCGACGGCGGTCGGCTCTTGCGCAAGTGGCCTTTTCTTGCGTCGTGTTTAGCAATTTGCCAATCGTTTCTTTTTCTCGTCGGTGTGACTCGGGTCGCCTTTCCGTTTATGGCGGTCAATCTGCGCGGCGTCAGTTTGGAAACCGTCGGCACGATGATTTCCGTATCTCGGTTGACGGATACTTTCGGACGCTATACGGGCGGTTGGCTTTGCGATCGAATCAACCCCGGCCGCGTGATCGTTCTCGGCGTCGCACTGAGCATTCCGATGTTCTTACTTCAGACCGCCGGCACGAGCACTGTGACTTTGTTACTTCCGCTCGCAATCATGACCATGGGTTTCGGATTCACCAACGTTGGCGCGACGACTTTTGCGCTGCAATCCGCCCAGCCAGGAGTCAAGGAGCTCGCGCTGGGTATCTCGCGTGCCTCCACCTCTGTGGGTCAAACGATCGGGCCTCTGGCCTGCGGCGCGCTGATTCAGCAGTTCGGCTATGCCGGAGGCTTCGAAGCGATGGCGCTGAGCTCGACCATCGTATTGGCGCTGGCGTGGTATGGACTCAAAAAAGACCGGGTGTAAGCGCCGTGTTCAAGGTTCCGGGTCAAGGAAAAACGATCTACCCCGGAGCTTGAACCTTAAGCTGAACTAACGCAGTCCCTTGTATTCTTCCCCGATCGCTAGATCTTTCAGATATTCGATGCTGTTGTTGGCGTACCCGACCTGGCCGGCCTTTTCCGCGCGCCAGGCGTCCAGATACTTGAGAATTTCATCCAACGGCAGGACGTCTGCATATTTCTGGTTCATGTCGAACAGATTGATCGCGTGACAGGCTTCATGCCGATCGAAAACGCACTCTTCGGCGACGATCATGCGCAAGCGGTTGGTCGTGCCGTCCACCACACTCGCGCGCACGCAGCCGCTTGTGCTTTCGCCGCAGGTGATGATCGTGTCGATGCCGAGGAAGTTCAGATGGCCGACCAGCGGGGTACCCCAAAATGCGCTCGGGGAGACTTTTTTGAACACGGTTTCTCCCGGAATCGGTTTCACTTCGTCGACGATATCGTAGCGCCGGCGAAAACGGTCGAGCTCTTCCTTGGACATGGCCGCGCGTTTCTTGTTATCGCGCCGAAAAGCCCATGGCTCCACGGCCACGCCATCCATCCCGGTCACATGAATGATGGGAATCGCTACTTCGCGCGCTTTGGCGAGGAGTTTTTGAATGTGGGGAAGCGCATTCCAGCCGGCAAGCCCGCAGCTCCCCGGCCAGGTCTTGATCGCTTGGGTCACGACCTCGGGCTTGTCGCCAAAAACCCAGCGGTAAAGATCAATGAGCAAGAGTGCCGGTCGTTCACCGAAACCTATCCGACGATCAGCCTTGCCGACCAACGTTGCCTTATCTTGCTCGGTCAGGAACCGGTCCCACACGCGCTCTGGCATGAAACACCTCCGGAATTAATGCTAAAGATTTATCATCACGATTGTTCGGGGGTCAAGACAAGCCGTTAACAGTGCTGTTGCCCCGTGCATTTCGATAGCGCTATAGTCGGATCATGAAAGAGCTAATTCCGATCGACATCAACCGCATCATCGAAGAGGTGAAACAACACGGCCAAAGCCGGCGCGTGCTATGGCAGGATTCGGAATCTATTGCCTTTTTGAGCAGCGGGCGCAAAGAGCGTTGGGATTTTCACATCGATCCGGCTGACGAGGTCACGCTGCAGCTGAGCGGAGTACAAAACCTCGTTTACCGTGATGAAGCGGGGACGGAACATACCGCGAAAATCGGAGCAGGCCAGATTTTACTCTGTCCCGCTGGCGTGCCCCACTCGCCTCGGCTGGAACCGGATTCCTGGTTCATCGTCTTCGAACGCAAGCGTCGCGCGGGCGAAATCGACCACTTCCATTGGTTTTGCAGGAACTGCGGCGAACAGGTCTATGCAACCTCGGTGGAAGTCGGTGACTACCGGGCCGATCCTGTAGGGCAGGTTTATGAAAAATTTAGTAGTGACGAAACACTGCGCACCTGTAAGCGGTGCGGCGAGGTCATTCCTGCACCGCCGCAGCACAGAACGGAAACCAATCCGGCATGATCGAAAAGAATGTCGAGCAACTTGCGCGACTGGCGGCAGCCTACCGCAAGGCAGAAGTCGAAGTCGTCGATGCATTCTTTAAAAAACCGCGCGCCAGCACGGATCACGTACTCTGGCTCAAAGCGCAAGGATTCAAGGAATACTCTGCCATTAAACCGCTCATTGCGGCGCTCGCTGCGCTGCATCGCCAAATTGACCGCGGCATTGATCGGCATCGCTACGCCGAGCTGACGGAAAAACTGGCGGACGAAACGCGCCATGCGCGTCTGGTCATGGATCTTTTGGAGGAAATTACCGGGAGGAAGATTACGCCGCGAGACCTCACATGGTTGCCGCAGGACCGAAAACTCGCCAGGGTAAGAGCCCAATTCTCCAAGAGTTCTGCGGCCCTGTTGCACGGTTCAAGAAAGTTCAGTTCCGATGAAATCGCACGTCGCGATGAAGAACTCGAGCGCGCCGCCATCACCTTGACCGAAGGCGGCGGCGGCGCCCTGTATCAGGTCTGCGCCAAACTGAAGAAGACTGGCATTGAGGGAAAAATAGCCGCGGTGTTTCGACAAATCTTGCATGATGAAGTGGAACATAAAGAAGCCGGCGCGCGGGAACTCGCAGCCCTGATCCGCAACCCAACCGCGTACGACCGCGCGGCAAAAATCATCTGCGACGTTTCCGAGCAGCGATTGCGCATGCGCAATGAACAGTTTGGCTTTCCGCTGGCGGCAAGCGCGTTGGCGGCACTCGCCGCTGTGGCGCGGCGATCGCTCGAGCGACCATGAATCTCTCTTTGATCGCCCTGTTTTCGTTTTTGTTACTCGCTCCCGCTTCTGCTTCGGAGTTGCCGCCTTTCACATCACCGGTCATTGACATGGCCGGCATGTTTCCACCGGCAAGCCTCAGCGATCTGACGCAGCGCCTGGGCCGGTTCGAGACCGAGAGTGGAGTTCGTGTCTTTGTGATCACCGTCCGAAGCCTCGAAGGAGAAGACATGACAAGCCTCGCCGAGCGCGCGTTTTTAGCTCTTCCGCTGAGCGAGACAGAACGGCGTAAAACCGTCCTGCTTGCGGTCGCGCGCAAAGAACGAGTGGTGGCTTTCCGTGCCGGCTCTCAGCTCCGCGAATTACTGCCCGAGCCGCAAACGCGAGCAAAACTCGAGGGTCAAGTCGCGCTTTACTGGGATGGCATGCGGCCCGATCTCGGCATTCATGGTGCCGTGTATTATCTCTTTCGCGTGCTGCGCGGTGATATCCGCGTCGGCAGTCAAACCGAAGAAGAAAAATTGGAGCAGGTCTCTTTGCGTGGCGGCGAAGCAGGCGCCATTTTCTCGCTTTGTCTTGGACCCTTCCTGGCCTTCTTCGTGGGCGTTTTCTGGGGAATCTATGCCACGCAGTATGGCTTGCAGCGCGGTCCGCGGTTGCTCATGGGCGCGATTTTCGGCGGGGCTACGGCAAAGATCGTGGGCCTGCTAATGTCGTTCTTGGGGAACTATAGCGATGACCTTTGGTATTTCATCATGTTTCTCGCCATTCCCCTCGCTGTTTTCGGCAGCTTGACGGAATTCTGGATGTCCGGCGACTGGAGCGGAATTCCTCGCGTGAAGGAACGGCCGCGCAAACCCGAAGACCGAATGGGTATTTGAGTCGACGACGACATAGCCGACTCTTCGGATGATCGTCATGACTCGGCGAGATTCGCTTCTATATTGATTACCAAAGTGATGCCTGCTGAAAGCCTCTCGCGGCGCGATTTTCTGAGATGCGCTCTGGCCGCGGCGCTGATTCCATGGGAGGAACAGGTCGCTATGGCGGATGACATTCTCACCAAACCGATTCCGAAAACCGGCGAGCGGCTAGCCGCGATCGGCCTCGGCACCTGGCAGACGTTCGATGTCGGTGCCAGTGAATCAGCCCGCGCCCCGTTGCGCGCGGTGCTGCGAGAATTTGTTCGCGCCGGCGGAACCGTGATTGATTCATCGCCGATGTACGGCAAGTCCGAATCGGTTACGGGTGAGCTCGCCGCCGAGCTCGATGTGCAGAAGAAAGTTTTTCTCGCCACCAAGGTTTGGACCAGCGGACGCGATGCGGGCATTCGCCAGATGCAAGAATCCTATAAACGTCTGCGCACCCATAAGATGGATCTGTTGCAAGTTCATAATCTGGTCGATTGCCGCACTCAGCTCAGCACGTTGCGCGGTTGGAAAGAACAGGGCAAAGTGCGTTATGTCGGCGTCACGCATCATACCGCAAGCGCCTACGACGAGCTGGCTCGTGTGCTCGCGCACGAGGATTTGGATTTCGTTCAGCTCAACTATTCTCTTGCCGAGCGTGATGCAGAAAAGCGACTGCTTCCTTTGGCCGCGGAAAAGCGCCTTGCGGTGCTGATCAACCGCCCTCTCGCGGCGGGAAATCTATTCAGCAGAGTCCTCGGGAAGCCGCTTCCCCCATGGGCCAACGAAGTTGGCTGCGCCAGCTGGGCACAATTCTTCTTGAAATTCGTGATTTCTCATCCCGCCGTCACCTGCGCTATCCCCGCCACGAGCAAAGTGCAACATCTTAGCGACAATATGCGTGCGGCGTTCGGTTTAATGCCTGACGCTTCAGCTCGAGAGCGCATGGCACGCTATGTTGCCGGTTTGTAATTGCTCCGGTTAGTTTCGGACTCGCTGCAAGCGCCGCGCATAATTGACAGCCCGAATTCGCAATGATACGGCTGAAGTCGAAATCAATCAGGAGGACAACGCTATGGCCAAGCTTCGTCATCTCGCCATCTTAACCCATCAGCCGGATAAGCTCGCGAACTTCTACAAGCGCGTGTTCGATATGACCGAAATGTATCGCACCAAAAATGGTTCGGTGCATCTTTCCGATGGCGAAGTGAACCTCGCGATACTGAACGCCACGGATCCCAAAGAGCCGGGGCATCAGCCAGGTCTCTATCACTTCGGATTTCATGTTGAAGACAACCAGGAAGTCGCCAAGCGTATTCGCGAGCTTTATCCCGAGGGGGCGCCGAAAGAACGCGAGGCAACCTATGCGGAAGGACGCGGCTCCGATCCGGACGGCAATTTGTTCGATATCTCCACGGTTGGCTGGGGGCAAAAGCGGCGCATGGATCTGTAGACCGGCGGTTCGTCAATGGCGGTTGTTTTTTTCCTACTGATCGCGGCGTTGGTATCTGCCCCGGATTCGAGCAGTGCCGTAACGGCTGATGAAATCGTCAAAAAAGCCGGCAGCCTCTCTGGTTCGCAACGCAAGAATTTTCTCGAGGAAGGAGCCAAGAAAGAAGGCGAAGTGGTTTTTTATACCTCTCTCAGCTTGACCGACTACCCGAAAATCATGCCCCACTTCGAACGCGCCTATCCTTTCATCAAAGCTAACACATATCGCGCCACGCCGTCGGGGGTCTTCAACAAAGTCGATACCGAGGCGCGGGCCGGCCGTTTTGCGGTCGATGTTATCGGATCGGCGCCGGTCGAGATGTGGCAGCTCAAGCAACGCAAACTTTCTGCGCCCTATCTTTCGCCCGAGCAGAAATCATTGCCCGCCGGTTCTCACGACAGCGACGGCTATTGGCAGGGATTCGAAGTGACACCGCTCGTGCTGGCCTTCAACACCAAGCAAGTAACCGGTGCGGATGCGCCGCGCACCTACCAGGATCTGCTGAATCCCAAGTGGAAAGGCAAGATGAGCCTCGGCACCGAGGAGTACACCTGGTTTAACATTCTGCTCGAATCGATGGGCGGCAAAAAAGGCGCGGAATTCATGCAGGCGCTCGCGAAACAGGACCTGCAAATGCCCGGCTCGAGCAGTGTTATGCGGGTGCAGCTGATGCTTGCCGGCGAATCGGCGATGGCAATTGCGGCGCGCGGGCGCCGTGTTACCGAATACAAGCAGCAAGGGGCGCCCATCGATTTTCGGATTCTAGATCCCTATGCTGGCGAGCCGAATTTTGTGGCGCTGATGCAACGCGCGCCGCATCCCCATTCAGCGCTGTTGTTTATCGATTGGATTTTGTCCGAAGAAGGACAAACCCGGCTCGCCGACGCGGCAGGCAGAATTCCGGTGCGCAAAGGCATCAAACAAAAGCCGTGGGTGCAGGAACTCTTGCAAAAGGACTTTGTGTTTCTCAGCCCTACTTCAATTGGCCCCAACCTGAACGCGCTGATTGAGCAATACAATCAGATCTTCGCTATTCGCAAATCTAAGTAGCTCCCGATTGAGACCGGCCGATGAAATCGAGTTTCTGACCCGGCGTTTGCCGGCTGCTTTTCGCGTCTCTCTACTTCAGCGTTTTCTTCAACACACGCATGGCATTATCGGCATCCGCGGCGCTGTCGAATGCAAAATAGGAAACTGCGCGCCGGCCCAAAGCGGCCGCCGAAATACCGCGCAGATTAATTCCTGCCCCGGCGAGAGCCTCGGTCATTCTCGCCCCGAGCCCGGCTCGGTCAGGACCCTCGACGCGCACCGAATGAAGGCTTTCCGTGGTGGCCAAACCGGCTCGCTCCGCCGCCGTCTTTTGCTTGGCACCCTTGACCGGGCTGAGAAAAACGACGCCGGTCCCGGGCTTATCGGCGGCGCGGCGCGCGACGACAAATTCAATGTTTCCGCCTGCGTTTTGCAGCGCCTCCAGTGTGCTCGCGAGACCGCCGGGGCGGTCTGCAATTTCACCTGCCCATACACTCACTTTGGTAACGCTATACGCCATATCGCACCTCCACGTTGGATCGACGATTCAGAATGCGCCGGGCAGAAATCGGTCTCAGCATGCAGCGCAGCGCTAACTGAAAAGCTCCACTTCGTGAGAACAGCCGCCGCGCCCAAACTGTAGTGATTCGAGATGTAGTCTGCGCCGCTCTCATAGCATCGCATTGTGAAGAGGTCAAGGAACGCTGTGCTAGCGCCAGACACAACCGTAGCGACGATCTCCCACGCGTTTTCACACTGGCTGATCGCTTTTGTCATGGTTTTAGGAGCAATTCGACCGGGTTTTTTACCGATCCTAGTCGAACCGTTTCCTGAAACAGAGACGAACCGTTGTCATTGAGGAAGTACTTTTCCCTCCTAGCAACGGCCCAGTTGACAATGACAGCGATCGAGTCCCTGACCCGACAAACTTGTATTTGAGTCTCGCCGCGGCTAGCATTGCACTTTGCTGAGGCCGCTCGATGGAGCTCGTTTCGGAATTTCTGAAAAAAGTTTCCTTCTGCCAAGATTTGAACGAAACCGCTCGTTCGAAGCTAGCCGAGCTTTTAATTTCCAAGAAAATATCTGCCGGCGCGATCATCTTTCGTGAATTCGACGAATCGGATTGTCTCTACATCGTGAAGTCCGGGCGGATCATCATCAGCAAACAGGTGCAGGACCGAGTCGACATCGTGCTTACCCGTTTTCACGCCGGTGATTGTTTCGGCGAAATGGGACTGTTCGACACCTCTCCGCGTTCAGCGACCGCACAAACCGAGACCGATTCGGTTCTGCTGCGGCTTGATCGCAAGGCTTTCCAACAAATCTTTTCTGACGAGCCTGAAATCGCGGCGCGAATCTGTTACCGGCTGGTGACCGTATTTATCGAACGCTTGCGTGCCACCAACGATCAGGCTCGCGAAGCGATCCGCTGGGGCTTGGAAGCGACAGGCTTTTCTGTCGCGCCGGAGCACGCGCGCTGGGGGCGCAGGTCCACTTGAAGAGATTTCATGGCTGACCCCGCAAACCTCGAGCTCCTGAACCGTTCCAGCGACGCGGGCGGATTCGAAATCGTCCGCGTCGATAGTCTGCGCGCCTATTCAGCGTACAAGCCGAGCCGCTTGCCGCAGTCCGAGTGGGAAGTGACGGCGCAACCCAAGAGCGCCGACGGAACGCGCCAGTTCGTGTTAAGAAACTTGCGCCACGACAGTTATATATTGCTCGACTCGAGGGAGTATTTCTTGTGGAATTACCTGGATGGCCGTCATTCGCTTGAGGAAATCGGGCGCGCTTTTCATCTCGCGTTTGGCGCCTTCGATTATCTCTTGATTCGCCAGCTGCTTACGAAGCTCTATGGCTGCGGACTTTTGGAATCGAAACGTTTGTTGGATCTCCAAGTCAACCGCGGCACGCTGCCGGACTACCGCTGGGCCAGCCGTGTGCGGCGGAATCTGTTGAGATGGCGCGCTATTTCCTTGCGCGTGCCAAACGCCGATCGAGTTTGTTCCCTGATCTACGATCGCGGTGGGTTTCTGTTGTTTCACCCGTTCACGTTCTGGCTGTGCCTGGCCGCGGCGGTTTGCGCCCTGATCTTCGCGCTGCCGTTTGGGCAGAACGCCAGCAGTTTTGCCTATTTCTTGAAAACGCGGCCGTGGTTGATCAGCGGCGTCATGCTCGCGAGTTTGATTTCAGCTTCCATGCTACACGTGCTGGTGCACGCGCTCGCATGTAAGGCGCATGGGCGGCGCGTTCGTGAATTGGGCTTTTTTTTACTTCAAGGGATCGTACCGACATTTTATGCGGACGTCACCGATATTTTCATGTCCAGCCGACGTGCTCGGATCACCGTGGATCTGGCTGGCCCGATGGTGGAAGTGGTTCTGGGTAGCATCGCGATTCTCACCGCGCAAGCCGCAAGCGCGGGCATCGGACAGGCACTACTTTTCGGGATTGGCTTAGCGCTTTGGGAAAGCGCGTTGCTCAATCTCTACCCTTTCAATTTTCTCGAAATGGACGGCTATAACATTCTCGCGGACGTGACGGCCATGCCGATGCTCCGGCAACAGGCGTTGTCTCTCATTCCCGATCTCTATGAGCGTGGCTTAAATTTCACAAGGCTGACGCGCGCCGAGTGGTTGCAATTGGCTTATCTCGCGCTCTGTCTGGTCT
>JBIOXP010000152.1:0-2592 GCA_044869705.1 Binatia bacterium
GCAAAGTCGAATCGCGTGTCGGCAATGCCGGCAAGATGCCCGCACTTAATTGAATATCGCTTGCGGTCAAAAGTCCGCCATTGGCTTCCCAGCCCACGATCCGTGCGAATTTTTCAGTACGACGCAATTCATCCAGCGCCGAGACGACAGAAGGTGAGCCGATCTTTGTCTTCAGGAGAGTGGCCTCCCGCTCCTTCATTCGTCGATCAACCGCATCGTTGGCGCTAATGGGAACCGCAACGGCATCGGCGCAGAGATATTCGGCGACGACGATACCTAACAAGTCACCGGACAGAAAACGCACCCGCCTTGCTCCAGATTGTCGCTCGGCGTCGGAGAGCACAGCAGTGACCAGTGGCCGATCGGAATCACCGTCAGTGGAGACGACCGCATGAAGTGGCTGGCCGTCCGCTTCAGCGGCGATGAGTAGATCTTCCAGCCGGTTTAACTGTTCGTCTGTAATATTTTCCGTATCGATGGGAATAAACGTTTCGCTGCGCCCCGCCGTGATCACCTCGGCGCCGAGTTCGCTCAGGATGCGCGGCAAAATATCGCGGCCCACCGCCGAATGCTGATAAACGACAATTCGCAGACCAGAAAGTCCTCGAGAAAAACTCCTGAGATAGCGATGAACATAAGTTTCTTCGGCGCTGCAATCAACCGGCGGCAGATCCGCTGCTCGCTTGAGCATTCCGGCAGCGTCAAATGCGGATTCAGTCGCGCTGCGGTCGTACTCTTCCCGACGTACACAATCGACTTCCCGGATGATGCCCGCTTCGTCCGATTTCAACACTTCACCGACGCTCTTATTTACTTTAATGCCATTGCGATCGAAGGGAATGTGGCTGCCGGTCACCATCACGCCAGCGCGCTTGGCGGAGACGGCGTATGCGATCAATGCTGGCGTGGGTATCTTGCCGGCGTTTTCGAGCTGGCAACCCGAATCGATGATAGCCTGGGCGCAGGCACGCATGATGCGATCGGTGCTCGGCCGCAGGTCGCCGGCGATAACTACTCCTCCACCCGCACGAATATCGCCGATCTTCAAAAGATACCGCAGGGCACCTTTGACATTGATATAAGCTTCGAGGTCGGTGATGTCTGTGACCAGACCGCGCAAGCCGCTGGTGCCAAACGCCAACGGGGTCGGCGTGTATTGAAGAAACGATCCGCGGTTCACTCTATCCTCCGACGAATGATGGTTTTGACGAAATCACCAGCTCGCCAGTGTGTGCAGTGCAGATCGAATTGCCCGCGTCACGCTTCGTGATTGCCGTTGGTCAGTTCGCTGATAGCTGACACAATACGAATGCCAATGCTAACAACAAGCGCGCGCGATCTCCCGACCTTCAATGGGAGGAAGCCTTGGCTTCCATAGCGACTAACACGACGCCACCACTAGCAACAATCCACCGACGAAGGGTGGAACGGAGCTGCTATCCCGGTTCTTAATGCTTGACTGCTGGTGCGCATTCTCCACAACTTTGCTCGTACTCGTAACGCCCGGGTAAGTCAAAGCCGCGATTCCAAAACAAATCAAACCAATTCCGACATGAATCACCGCTTTGGCGTCCATAACTCTATCAGCTAGATACCGCAATCGTTTCCTGGGTCGTGATCAGCGGGAGCGCAATAATGGGGAACCGCGGCCGAGCTCGCTGGATCGAAGCTGCCATGGCGCAACCGATGGCGCCATGGCTGAAGATAGCTTCGCCGATGAATTTCGCCGCTCTCTTTAGCGACGAAAATCTGAAAACTCAACTGGCTTTTCGTAGATCTTTCGATTTGGCGGCTTCGAGCTCCTGCCCTAGCCTATCCAACTTCTCGGCGTCCATGATTTTGCGTACCTTTGGGAACATCTTATTCTCTTCCTCTTCCACAGCATGATGCTCGACATTTTCCATCAAAACTTTGAGCTTGGGCTCAAACTTCTCGCTGTCCGAAGTGAGGTTTTCCATCTCTCGCAGCAATGTCTTGACTTGCTTGTGTTCCTCGAGCGACTCCAGGACCATATCCTTGAGTTCGTCGGCTTCTTTTACCGCCGGATAAAAAACCGTCTCCTCGATGTGCGTATGAGTTTCTAGTTCTTGTTTGATTTCCTCAAACAATTGTCTCTGGCGTTCCGGGTTAGCGTCTTCCGCCTTTTTGAACAGTTGTTGCACCTTTTCATGGTCTGCTTTAAGAAGCTCCAAAGCATTCATCGTGTTTATCTCCTCACAAAGTTAAGAGTCATTAATGTTGATTAGCGCCCAGGTCAAGCGGCGAATCCGCAGACTCAGTCTGCGATTCGCAAGTAGCAAACTAGGCGGTTCTCTGTTCCTTGGGAACACTCTCTTCTTCGGTCGATGAGATGTCGTGAGCGCCGGCACTCTCAAAAATATCCCTGGCGCGTTTTCTTTCTTCGCTGTTTTCCGAGTGTACGGAGATCAAGATGTTTCCCTCTTTGATTTTTCCCTCGTAGCGTTTGGCTTCGTATTCAGGGATGCCCATGCCGACTAAGGCACCCGTTAGCCCACCGACTGCGGCGCCGATACCTGCACCGGCGAGAGCCGCCATGATCGGTCCGGCGGCGATGAATGGGCCGACCCCGGG
>JBIOXP010000153.1:0-8297 GCA_044869705.1 Binatia bacterium
AAGGCATTTCCCAGCGTCAACTGGAGGAAGCCTTCTGGAATTCCTACGCCACCCGCCAAGTCTCAACCATCAACACGCCGAACAATCAGTATCAAGTCATTGTGGAACTTGATCCGAAATATCAGAACGACCCCTCCACGTTGTCGATGCTCTACATCCGATCGACCGCCACACAGAATTCAACCGCCCAGCCGATGATTCCGCTCGGCGCGCTCGCGACGCTGACTTATACCGTCGGGCCGCTCTCGGTAAACCATTCCGGTCAGCTGCCATCCGCGACGATCTCGTTCAACTTGCGCGAGGGCGTTGCCCTCGGCGATGCCGTCGAGCAGATCAACCGCTTGGCGCGCGAAACCTTGCCGGCAACGGTCAGCACCAGTTTCCAAGGCACCGCTCAGGAATTTCAATCGTCCATCAAGAGCTTGTGGGTTTTGTTGGCGCTGGCGGTTTTTGTCGTTTATCTGGTGCTAGGGATTCTCTATGAAAGTTTCATTCATCCGTTGACGATCCTTTCGGGGCTGCCCTCTGCCGGCCTGGGAGCGCTGATCGCCTTGTACCTTTTCAATATGGATCTCAGCATCTATGCGTTTGTGGGCTTGATCATGCTGATTGGCATCGTCAAGAAAAACGCCATCATGATGATCGACTTCGCGCTCGAGGGACAGCGCAACGAGGGTAAGCCTCCCGCCCAGGCGATATACGAGGGTGCCCTGGTGCGCTTCCGGCCAATCATGATGACGACCATGGCGGCGATTTTCGGTGCTTTGCCGATCGCTATCGGGTGGGGCGCGGGCGCCGAGGCGCGCCAACCGCTCGGCATCGCGGTAGTGGGAGGTTTGGTCATCTCGCAGGTTCTGACGCTTTACATTACACCGGTGGTCTACCTCTACCTCGAGAAGTGCCAGGAGTACTTCGTTGCGCTTCCGGCAAAGCTACGCGGTTCCAGAGGGCGCGCGCGACGAGAAAGAGCTTCGGTGACGCCGCCAATCGGGATCGAGTCCGCTTCGGAAAAAATGCGTTAAGCCGGTTGGGAACCTTGCATCACGAGTCGGGCTACGTGCCTATAGGCGGTAGCCCGATTTTTTTCTGAGCTCTCCAATGGTCGGACGGTCGTAGTGTGATCGCGTCTACAAGCGTGCTTATGCGGCGCTGGCAACGGTTTTGGTGGTGCAGGCGCTGCAACGCTTGTTGCGCGCTCTTGGCCTGCACCTGATCTTCCGGGGGGCGGACCATTGTAATCGCCGACCTGCTGAGGCAAGCCAGATCGGCGAACAAGCCCGTAGGAAAGCTGTTAGACAAGCTGGTGGCGCGACTACCACCGGAAAGGATTCAGCACTTTGGTGGCATTATCAACGTCTTGCCGGAGCTGGTCAAAGACCCCCTTGGGTTCCTCATCCGGGGTCGCCGATGGCCGCTTGGTCGTACGCTCGCTGGCGTTTGAATTGGCCTCCGTCCGGACCGGTCCTTTGACAAGCACGCGCGAGGATACGTCGGGTGTCGCACTTGCCGTCTCGGGTTGCTTGGTTTCCGGGGTAGCAGCGGGTTTCTCGCCAGTCTCGACGTCCGCAGGATTCAAAAAAAGCGGGCCCTTTTCTATGGAGAGCTTGGGTTCCAGCTCGAGTTTATTATCGGCGCGCGATTTCTCGATCGTTGCTGTCCTGACCTCTTCCGCTGTCGGAGGTTTCTCAAATTGTCCCGGCTGCAAACCCTTGGCTGCGAGCTTCTGATCGATGCTGCTCAGAATGCCGCTGCTTTGGACATCCTTCGTCGGTTCCGGAGGTGGTGGTGGTGTTTTAGCCATAAGCGCTTGGGCTGCAGCAGCATCTTTGAATCCCTCCGCAGCCTCGGGTGCAGGTGGCAGGTCTGTGCCATCTTTTCCGCTCCGCCTTAGGTTAGAATCCACCGAACTCAGCAGCGCAGATGTATCGGTTGGTTTCGCTGGTGGTTGAGCTAAATCATCGGTGTTTGGCAGGTCGGGCGCCGGCGGTTTCAGACTGGCCTCACGAGTTGCCGGATCGATGCCTTTTTGCTTTAAAGAGTCGTCAATCTGCCCTACCACATTGTTAGCATTGTCCTTCTTTTGCGCTTCTTTTTGCGCCTGCCCACGTTTGGCGAGTGTTTCCGTAAGGGTCTCGGTTGGTTTCTCTTCGGTCTTCGTGCTGCTGCTGGAGGAAAACGGATTAAGCTTATCGGCCACGCGTCGGAACAGACCTTTTTCTGCGCCCGGCTCCTCATGCACGACTTCGGTTTTCGCCACCAGGTTTGCGTCCTTCAGCTTGGCGAGCGCTGGATCTTCCTTCACTTCCGGCCCGGACGCAGCCGTCGGACGACGGTCGCGCATCAGCAGCAGCGCTAAAGGATCGCGTTTTTCCTTGTCGAGCGAAGCCAATTGCGTCTTGGCATCCGCGGCGAATTTGGTCTCCGGATAGTGCTCGATCAACGCTTCGTATGCGAGGCTTGCGCGGATCACGTTTTTCTCATTTCGATAGCTCTCACCGAGGTAATAAAGACTCTTAACCGCAGTGGGCGTGTCTTTGTACTTGCGCACGATCTCTTCAAAGCGATCGCGCGCTGCGGGATATTTCTCTTGCTTGAAATAAAAGAAAGCGACGTTGAACTCATGTTCAGCCAAGTACTCGAGACACTTTGCGAGTTTCTGCTTGGCCTCGGCGGCCTGGGGCGATTTTGGATAGCTGCTAATGACGTTTTCGAAATATCCCTTGGCGATCTCGGTATTTTTCTGATCCCGGTCGGTGCTGGTGAATTGGTCGAAGTGGGCTTGTCCCAGACGCAGCAAGACAAACGGAATGTGTTCATTCGTCGGATGCATCGACTGGTATTCTTTGAAAGCGTTGATGGCTTCCGGGTACTGCTGGTTCAGGTAATAGGCATCGGCGATCTTCAATTCGACCTGAGTGATTTCCGGGCTGAAAGGAAAATCGGTTCTAAGCTTGGAAAAGTTGTCGATGGCACGAGCGTATCGCTTCTCGTTAAAGTTTCGCATGCCTTCGTTAAACAAAGACTCGGCTGTGGCATCCGCCTTGGTCCCACTGCCCCAGGAGAACGAGGGCATGGAGGGCATCGAAATCGACGAACAGCTCGCGGACGAAACAGCAATGCAAAAAAGACAGAGCAAGCACTTCATTTTCATAGGCAAATGCATCCTCTTAATCTGTCGATAATATACGGCGACCCTGTGATCAGTCAAGTTTCCACACCGGAAAAGGATCGGTTTCAGCTCGATCATGCGTCCTCAGGTCTGATCCACCCGCCCGTCTAATGCGACAGGTGAGCTGCGCTGTTTACGCCTCTCACTCGAGGATATGCAACGCTTCTACAAGCAAAGAACTCCCCGCGTATCCGCGATTGTATTCAGCAGACTAATCGTTGGATCGGATGCGCCACGCCTCGGCAAGAAGAACTCCGGAAGGATTTTGGTACGGGTAAGTTCGTAAAACTGTAACACGTCTGAGAACCGCGCGACTCTTTCAGGCGCGAAGAGCAGCTCGAAAATCTCAGTACGCTTCACTGCTGCGGTTCAGTTTTCGGCAACACCCGCAGATTGAACTGCGTCTGATTCGAACGAAACACGAACGGCCACACGGGAGGAAACGCGACGTAAGCTGTGGTCTCGAGAGCAGAGTAAATGGGATCGCCCGGCGGTCCTTTGTCGTCATAAATTGTGACCACGTACTCGCCGGGTGAAATATCCGGAATGTGGAACTGAAGGAGCTTGTCTTCGATCCAAACCAGTTCTTCACCGGGTACGTCACGGCGCTCCGGGCGTGCAGCTATGAGTTTGAGGTGAGGCCAGTCTAAAGTTTTGTCGCTAATCTCGACCCGCGGCCAGCCCACCAAGTACTCCATTGAAACCGTGATGGTCGTTGATGGAGCGCCTTCCAGTGGTGTCACGCTGATGATTCGCGGCGCGCACGATAGATTCACTAAAGCCAAAACGAACAAAAAAAGTGGCGTTCTATAGCCGCGTCGTACGGCGAACATCATGAGGATCGATTTTGCCGGCGTTGGCCAACCCGTCGAGGGACCTACACAAGCCATCATCGGCTACCAATTAGACTATTTGCCGCCCTATTCAGTTCATTTTCTTTGTTCCAAATCGTTCCAGAACCGGTCAAATTCACCGCATTTATAGGACTGAAGTCGTACAAAAGCGCCTTGGGGATGGGATGACGGCGGAAAAATCCTACCACCCGCGTATTGCTGGTAAATAGAATATTAAAGTAAAACCTTCGGGAAAACTTGGTGAGCACAGGCGCGCCGAGAAATTTCGACCATTTCGCATTCGAAGAAGTTTAAAAGTATCAGAGAGCTTAGAGAACAAGGAGGCAAAATGAAGAAGCGGTTCGTAAAGCTAGCATTGCTGTCGGCGGTGCTATTTGCTGCGGCCCCGGCATTTGCTCAAAGCGTCGATGACAAGATCAAGTCGCTCGAGCAAGAGCTTTCGCAGCTAAAAGAACAGCAGGTCGAGCTCAAGAAGGAAGCTACGGCAGCAGCAGCGGCGCTCCCCACTTTTGAGTATCGCCCCGGCAATGGCTTGGAAGTCGAGGCAGCCGATAAGTCGTGGGGCGTGCGTTTCACGATCGAGACGCATTTCCGTTACGAGTTCGAGCACGGGCGCGATCAGCAGGGCCGTGTGCAAGGCGAGATCATGGGTCGGCGCTTCCGGCCTGGGATTTTATACTGCATTAACAACTGTCTGTGGGAAATCGAGGCGACCCTCGACATGGACGGCTTTGGAACCGGCAATGCCAAAAATTCATTGAACAGTGCGACAAGCTCGATTCTGCAGCGTGGCGCGGTGAATTTCCACGCCGAGAATCTGCACCCGTGGCTGCCGACCGTTCAGTTCGGCATGGAAGTGCAGAACGCATTCGGAACGAGCTTATCGCGGCAGGGTTCCGGCTCCGTCGGCGCACAGGCGGAATACGACCTAGTCAGCCGCAACAACGGTTTTAATACCGGCCGTGCCGGCCAAGGGATCGTCCTCAACTGGGATGATCGAGAGTTGAGTGGCATTGGCATTCCCGGTCGCATCGGCAAATTCCAACTTAGCATGTCGAGCATCGGTGAAGCCGATGACGGTCTATCGAGCTTCAGGGACGGCGGAAAGAACTTCAACACCTACTTGAGCCTGCAGCCTTTCTCACAGATCAAGAACAAATGGATCAGCGGCTTGACGTTTGAAGGCGGCGCCTGGTTCTGTAACGTCGACGGCCGCCCGCAAGCACAAGTCGACAACGGCTGCGACACCTCCACGATCCAAGACAACGGCGATGGCGCGCGCCAAACCCTGATTACGACGGGAGCGGTGGGTAAAGGCTGGTCCGTGGCGCCCGGTGTCGGTATCGTTTATAACGTCGGGCCGAACACCTTGCGATTGGCAGCGACGCATCAACGCTGGCAGGACGAGGGTGGTACGCGGGCCCAGAAGAAAACCCGTGGTTTTTTGATCGGCGACGACCTCTATGTTTGGAGCCCGAAAGGGTTCTTGACCGGTTCGTCGACGACGCCCGGCTCGATCTTGTTGGGCACGCACTTTGAGCGCGCCGAACTCTCGATTGGGTGTAGTAACACGGCGGGGGTGGTAACATTTTGTGTTCCTCGCTTGGGCTCGGCGGGACGAGCACCCAGTACCACCGCAACAGAGTTCTCTTGAGAGAGTGGGATATGTGGTACGTGATCGCGCCGCGCATGAATGTCGGTCTCAACGTCATGTGGTTTGACGCGGCTAACGTGGGCAACGCGGTCGGCCAGGCCGGCTACAACCTCGGAGAATGCAACAAGATCAATGGCACAGCAACGACGAATTGCCGCGTCGGCAAGGGCGTCGACTGGGTCGATGTATTTCTTAACTGGAGATACACGTTCTAGTTCGAGGACTGGTGCACAACCTAAAAAGGGGAGCTGACTCAGCTCCCCTTTTTTTTTCTGCAACTCCTTAACTGCGACAATCTGCGAAAGTGTAATTGCGTTCATAAAGTCTTGCTGCTAAATACGTGTGAACAATTCATATCCTGATCGCGGGGAGATCATGCTTCGAAGCAGAAATACTTTGGGCCGTGTGATTCTGGCCATCGGTTTCATCGGTGTTTTGGTTGGCTGCAATCACTATATTCCGAGGTTTGGCGTCGGCGGGCGCTACGAAGAAGGCATGGATCAGTTTCTGCGCGGGCGCAGCGGCAATATGGATGTCGCCGTCACCTCTCTCGAATATGTGGTGAGCCAGGATCCGACGTACAAGAAATGCCTCACCTATCTCGGTCGCGCGTATTATCGAAAGACCCGCTATCAGGATGCCTTTGCAGTGCTGCAGCGGGCCTTGGCCGTCGATAAGGAAGACGAGATCGCTTGGATTGCCCTCGGCGTGACGCAACTACGCTTAAATCAAACGGACAAGGGCATAGAATCGCTCAAAGGCGGTATTACTTTGGCGAGCAGAGTGATGGTGAATGGCTATCACAATTACATGTACTGGGATACACGCGGACTGGTCGGCGCGTCGATGCGCCGCTCGGCGTTCTTGGTCATGAAAGGCCCGGAGGAGAAAGACGGTATTATTCAGAGCACCGAACGCCTTCTCGCGCTCGTCGACGAAGAGGAGAACTTTCAAAGAAACGCGAGAATTCAGAACGAGCGACAGTACCTCGGCCAATAGTGCCGCAACAAGGTGCGTGATCGACGGTGTTTCATCGCGTGCTGTCGTTGCTTTCGCTGTCCCGCTGTCGCTCCCGTTGCTCGTCATTCCTGGCTTTGTCGCCTTCCGCTTCCATGCGCATGGCCACCCATTCGCCGTCAGCAACCACCCGCTGCCAATCGAGGTCTCGTCCCGAGATCATGGCTAAATCGGTCTGGATGGCAGAGCGGATTGCACGGGCGGGATCCCAGAACTGACCGAAAGAGAAACGATGGGCGTCGGTGACCCACTCCAGCCAATCATAGATGCCACGCATGCCAGCTTGCACGTCCTTTAAACCCGCGTCGCGATCATTAGCGCGGATAAGAGTCAAGCCAAGATAGATTCTCGCGATATCCTCATCCCTGTTAGCGGCAAGCGCCCTCTGGAGCGTCTCGCGCGCTTGGGGCAGTCGTCCGGTCAAATATTCGGTTCTGCCGACGTAGCTCAATAGCCCTTGCTGATAAGCGGTCCCGTATCTGTAGCTCGGATCCGATTTCAGAGCGCTTTGAAAGTAGCCCAATGCCGACTCGTTGTCTCCCCCCAGCAGCGCCCGTCTGCCGTAGGCGACGTCGCTCCCCGCTTTTATGCCGGCACAGCCGCAAAAAAACACGACAGACAAAAGCGCGACGATCAGATTCCTGCTCTTCATACTCGCCTCCAAACGACTTCAAGGTAAGTCTCGAAAAATCGAAATTCAATAGCTCGGTAGGGGCGGAGAAAAGCCGGCCCTTATGGGGGAGGCCCTGCAGGCAAGTCCCAGCGCGGCGGCAGAGTACTTCGTTTTTGGTTTATGCGGGGTGAGCGAAGATTACATCGGCTAGGGTGGCGCAGAAAAACGCGATGCTTACGTACGCGTTGAGATCGAAAAACGCTCGATTGATCCGCGACAGATCGCTAGGAGAGACGATGCGGTGTTCCCATACAAGTACGGCAATAACCGCCAGCCAGCCAAACCAGTAAATGGTTCCCATTCCCGCGCTGACGCCGACCATCGCAAGAAAGCCGATCGTACAGAGATGGGAAATCGTAGAAATTTGCAGTGAGCGAGCAACGCCGAACCTGGCCGGGACGGAAAACAGCCCATGGGCACGATCGAATTCTCGGTCTTGCAAGGCATAAATGATGTCGAAGCCGGCGAGCCAGAAAATGACTGCCAAGCCGAGATATAACGGCACGACAAACTCGCGCAGATCGATCGGGGAATCCACCACGGCTAACCAAGCACCCACCGGCGCGACAGCGAGCGCCAGGCCCAAAACCAAATGTGACGCCCAGGTAAATCTCTTCGTCAGTGAATAGGAAAAGATAATCATCAGAGCGACGGGTGAGAGTACAAAGCAAATCCAGTTAAGCTGATAAGCGGCGAGCATCAACAATAGGCCGGAGGCAAAGGTAAGAACGATGGCTTCCCGGACCGTAACCCTTCCCCGGGGCAGTTCCCATTCTTGAGTGCGTGGATTTAAAGCATCGAACTTACGATCAACCAAGCGATTGAACCCCATCGCTGCAGTGCGCGCACCGACCATCGCCACTAGAATCCAAAAGAATCCGCGCACGGTGACCGGGTGTTTAGGCCACGCGAGCGCAATCGATGAAAGCG
>JBIOXP010000154.1:0-21024 GCA_044869705.1 Binatia bacterium
GGTTCACCCAGGACGTGCATCCGTAGACGTAAGGGCCGTCTCGATTTGATGGCCTAGGTCTCGCGCTCACCATAAAATCGACTTAATTTGCATCATTGAATGATAAAACTACTCTGGATTACCGGCATTGTTGCTTTTCTTTTTGTCGCCCCCGCGCGGGCGCAGCAAAAATTCCTTATGGGCTATTCCTCGTTCAGTGCCAATCAGACGCCGATCTGGGTTGCCAAGGAGGAAGGACTGTTCAAACGGTACGGAACCGAGCCGGATTTGATTCTCATCGAAGGCGGAACGCGCGGGGCGCAGGCGCTCATTTCGGGCGATCTGCCAATAATGGGTATGTCGGGTCAGCCGGTAATCAGCGCACGCGCGCGCGGCTCGGATTTGGTGATGATCGCCGGGACGATCAACAAAATGAATTATGTCCTTATCGGCGCGCCGGCGGTAAAAAAACCGGAGGATCTCAAAGGCAAACGGATTGGCGCCGCGCAGGCGGGTACCGCATCTTATCACGCGGTGTTGCTCGGATTAAAACACTGGGGACTCGATCCGCGTCGGGATCGCATCACGATTCTACAGTTGGGAAATCAAGGCGCTCGGGTCGCATCGCTCCAGTCGGGCGGCAGTGACGCGATCATCGTCAACCCCGGTCTGGGTCCGTCTTTAAAAGAGCGCGGCAACAACATCATCGCCGATTTTAGCGAGCTGCCGATTCCGTATCCGCAGCAAACCGTCAGCGTGCGAGAGCGTACGCTCAAAACCGAGCCGGAGTTTGTCGAAAAGGTAATGAAGGGCGTGGTCACCGGCAACAGTTTCAGCTTGGAGCCGCGAAACAAGGAGCGCGTGAAGCAGATCCTCGCGAAGTATTTACGGTTGGAGCGAGTCGCACAAGCCGAGGAACATTATCAGGCGGCACTCAAGGTCATGGGACCAAAGCCCTATGTTGATATCGCCGGTATAAATTCCATGATCCAATTCATCACCGAAACGGATCCGCTCGTCGCCAAAGTGAAAGCCGAGATGGTGATCGATCACACGATTTTGAAGAGACTCGACGACGGCGGGTTCTTCGACCAGCTTTCGAAGCGGTGACAAGGGTTATTTGCGATTGCGACTAAGTTTGTCTTCGTCAGTTCCGTGAGAACGGAATCAAGGCGGTTTTCCCATTCTGCCGCCGCCCACACGGCCTCGCGCAAGTTTCCTCGATGAGTTGACAGCCCAAGTTCCGATCAGGTCCGGCGAATATTCGCGCGCGGCGCTACAGCGAACGACCGGTGAGATTGCTACCAAGTAATCCTGTGGGTGAGCAGATGCATAGGAGGATCAGAAGCAAATCCGAAAAAACCTACTCGGGATTTCCAATTGAAAACAAGCAGCATTGCCGAGCTATACCCGCGGGCTAATATGCGGATAACCCGCCACATGGGCGGTGTTGGTGCGCGGAAAGTAGTTAGGCTTCAAGACCGTTGCGACTCTGGCATAGAAATTTAGAAGGTGACATACTCACGCTCATGAGCAAGCCTGCCCTAAAT
Organism: Binatia bacterium; assembly: GCA_044869705.1. Taxonomy (GTDB): domain Bacteria; phylum Desulfobacterota; class Binatia; order UBA9968; family UBA9968; genus DP-20. The sequence continues at coordinate 1,530 of JBIOXP010000154.1, forward strand.
ATCGATGATCTCAATCCTGAGGAACGGTTGCGAATGATCGAGGAGCTATGGGACAGTCTGAGCGAGCAACCAGGAAGTGTGCCACTCACCGACGAGCAGCGTCAGGAATTGGACCGCCGATTGGACGATTTTGAGCGCTCAGGACCTAGAGGTATTCCCTGGGACGAGGTCTTGGAGCAGATTCGCAACCGTCCTAGGTGAAGCCACTCATCTTTCGTCCTGCGGCCGCTGCCGATGTTGAAGACGCCTACCGATGGTATGAGGCTCAACAAGCTGGTCTGGGCGAGGAGTTCCTTGCAGCCGTAAGGATAATCATAGACTCCATAACGGCTAAGCCTGAAATATTTCCTGTCGTTCATCGTCAGACCCGTCGCGCGCTCCTACGTCGTTTTCCATACGGACTTTACTACCGCATTGTTGACGATCAGATCGTTGTCGTAGGATGTATGCACGGTCGGCGAAATCCACGACGATGGCAGTCTCGGAACTGATGCCTAACCAAGCGCTTCAGCCCAATCGCTAAGAGCGCCGGCTGAGCTTGGCGTTATTCCCGAGCCCGTTCCGCGGCGGCGTTCTGCCCCGCGATTTTGCCGGCGACGAAACACTCCGTAATGTTTCCCGCTTCTAAATAGAGATGGCCGTAGATGGAGCTGATCTCGCCGGCGACGTAAAGGCGCGGGATCGGTCGCTTCATCGGGTCGAGCACGCGTTGCATGACGTCGTGCTCGGGACCGCCCTGGGTGTTGTTCACGATCGGCCAAGCTTCCACGACATAGAACGGCGGGTTCTTGATCGGCATCATCGTCTTGGGCGGACGCTTGTGATCCTCGTCCTGACCCTTTGAGCAGAGCTCGTTCCAGCGCTCGACGGTAGCCTTGAGAACTTTAGGACTGACATCGATTTGCGCTGCGATGTCTTCGAGAGAATTGCCCTTTTTGATCCAACCTTTATTGACTTCGGCGAGGTTGTCCTCGCTCCAGCTAGCGTTGTAACGCTCATCGTTCACGATCGGAATTCCGATCGGCCCGATTTTTCTGCCTTCCTCATCGAAAATTAGATGGCAGGGTATACGGGGATAATCCTGTATGTCGGCATCGTAAAATTCTAAGGGGCGAGTGCCGGTGTCTTGCGGCGCCGGCGGGTACTCGTCCATGAAGCGCTTGCCGAATTTGTCGACCGCGATCCAGATCATTTTGCGGTTTTCGTTTCTCGGTCCGGCCCAAACGTGGCGAATAGCGAACGGCAGCTCAGGAAATTTAAATCCATAGCCGCCGTGAAAATGCCACATATGCCACAACCCGGCGCCGGCTTTTTGGGCCATCTTGACGCCATCGCCAGTGTTGCCGAGATAAACCGGATAGACCGGCTGCGCTTCGAAATACTGAAGCTTCATGGCGTCATCATTTTCGTAACCGCCGCAGGCGAGGATCACGCCCTTGCGCGCTCGGATGCGCAAGGGCTTGCCTTCGTGTTCTGCGAAGAGGCCGATCACTTCACCGCCGCCATTCTTGATCAACTCTTTTGCCGGCGTCGCAAGCATGACGTCGACCTTGCGCGTGTTGACGTTGTCGTAAACGACTTTGAACAGGCGCGCGCCGCCGCGCAAACCCTTGGCCCAGGGAAATTCCGAATAAGCCGGAAAGTCTTTGAGCTTGATGGAATCGATGTCGTTGGTTCCAGGAAACGGGTATGTACCGTGGCCTCGGGTTTCGGTTTTCGTCGGTTCGGTGCCGCTGACTTTCGCGAGCTCGGTGAGCCAGTCAATCATGCCGACCATTTCTTCGGCCATTCTTCGTAGGATGTCATCAGGCGTCGTGCCATTGCAGCTGCGCTTCAAGTATTGAAAAGCACCCTCGGCGTTGTGAGCGAAAGCGACGCCGCCGCCGGAAAGCATCGAAATGCCCCCCGGATGCGGCATTTTTTCGATCAACAAAACTTTTGCGCCCGAGTCATGCGCCGTGACGGCGGCAATTCCTCCGGCTGCGCCGTAGCCTACAACGATGACGTCGGTTTCCTTGTCCCAATGGGTTGTGTTTACCTCGGTTGCCATGCAAAAAACTCCTTTGCAGCTAAAACGTAAGATCTACAGGCTTCGCTCGAGATGACGAATGGACCATATGCCTCGCTAGTAGTTTTTGACGGCAAAGATGAAGCAATAGGTGGTTTGCTTTTCGGGGCACCTGCATCTTAATCTTCCCCCGTCGAGGGGGAAAAGATCGGATGGAGCTGCGCCGTTCGAAAGACGTTATTTTTGATAAATATCGGAGGCATTCAATAAACCATTACTCCAACACTCTAGCACTCCATTGCTCCATCACTTCCGCTTCACAGCCTCTCCTCTAACCAATCCAGCATGTACGGCAGGTTATATGCCCAGTAATCATGACTGCAGTGAATCCGGCCGCCGCCGTCGGCCTCGCCGTAAATTTTTAATGTTTTGTCCTTCGCGCCGATTTCGTCGAACAGCCGCTTCGCTCCATCGACCGACATCAAAGTGTCTTTATCGCCGTGCGTGATCAACGTTGGGCAGGTGATATTCTTTGCGATCCCCGCCATCGTAAAGTCTTTCAATTGTCGCCTCGCTTCCTCGTGGCTCACGCCGCCCAACAATCTTTGGCAGACGGGCTGCAGGTGAACGCAAAAATCGTAGAGATCATCGAGCACGCTGTAGCAGCCGCTCCAGGCGATCAAAGCTCTGATGCGCTTTTCGAATGCCGCTACACGCGGTGCATAATAGCCCGCCATGCTGATGCCGAGCAGCGCAATGCGATTCGGATCGACTTCGGGACGTGAGAGGAGATAATCGATACAAGCGTTGCCCGGAACTTCGTAATCCGGCCGCGTCTTTATGCCTTTGAGATAAATCGACGAGCCACGCCCGGGGGTGTCCACCAGCAACATCGCCCAGCCGCGATCGAGCATCTGTTTGCCGCCAAAGTAAATTTCTTCAGCGTAGGCGTCGGCGCCGCCGAGAAACAGGACCGCCGGCCATTTGTCTTTTTGCGGTTTTGTCGGATGGCAGAAGTAACCGTCGTACTCTTCGGTGCCAGACTGCACGGTTACCACGTCGATCTTGGCATCGTTGAGCTTGGCCGCTTCGCGGAATAATTCTTGGGATTTGCGAAATCGTTCTCTCCGCTTGGGCTCTTCGGCAATCGTGAGCAGCACGTCGGACATGCGGTAGTAGTTGCTCGCATGAAAAAAATATTGCCGCGCTGTGCGCCACCGCTTGGCGGCGAGCGCCTCGTGAGCGCGTGCTTCGAGTGTCCTCGCCAGGTCTAGCCATGCATTCTCCCAAGCCACCTTGTCGCCTGCTTCGACAGTTTTCATGGCGCGGGCGATATCGAAAACATCGCCGCCGCCTTGTTGCGCCTGCGCGACCAGCCGCAGTGTGTGCCCGCCGAATGGATGGTTGGGAAATAAGAAATCGAACATTGCCGCCCTCGCGAAAAGAAACTCCGCTGATCTTATGCAGAAAGCAGAGCAAAGTCTATGAACTGACATGCAACATCGGTCGCTACAGCTCCCATCATGGAGAAGGATTCCTCGTACTCGGAAAGACAGTAGTCGCTAAACTGCGCGTGAAGTGCCCCGATGGATGATCGCGTATCGCTCGATAGGCCTTTGCGCTACTCGGGACCTCGGCTATTCGGTACTGAGTACCCGCCGAGAAATGCTGCCAATCCAAGAACCAACTGCGATTTTGCGCGCAAACCTTAATCGAGCAGCAGAACATAGACAGAGAGGACGCCGAATGTCGTATTGACAGTGAGGCGCGAGATCATAATACTCGTGAGCACAAGGGTTTCGGAGGTTCTTTGATGAAAAACGGTTTCAAGATTCTCGACTCGGACATGCATCTGCGCGAGCCGGCGGATCTCTGGGAAAAATACATAGAGCCCGAGTGGCGAGAGCGCGCGCCAAGAATTCTTAGCTCGACGGCACGAAGTTCGGCGATGGTGATGCTGGATGGCAAAATTCTTCAAGGCTACAAACCGACATACCGCGGCGGAATTTACGATGCCACGCGAATCGATAAGGAAATTGCGAATTTTCGCGTTCGCGGGTTCGACGCCAAGACGCAGCTCGAAGCGATGGACCGAGAGGGACTCGATGTCGCGGCTCTCTATCCATCGATTGGTCTCGGAATCATGATGCGTGAAAACATCGATCCCAAGCTCGCGGCTGCGATCGCGCGCGCTTATAACAACTGGTTGCACGATTTTTGTCAGGCTGATCCCAAACGCTTGAAAGGTGTGGCGATGATTCCGCTTCATGACCCGGCCGAAGCGGTAAAGGAAGCCTGCCGCGCCGTCGAAAAGCTGGGCTTCATCGGAGTTTTTGCCAGACCCGAGCCGCTCAATAACTTGCCGTGGCACTCGCGCTATTTCGACACCGTTTGGTCGGCGCTTGAGGAGCTGTCCGTACCCGTAGGTTTTCACTCGGCCACCTCAGCGGGCGAAGTGCCGCAGATTGGCGATCGTTTTGGTGAAAATTTACTTCTGCGCCATGTCGTTTCCCATCCCATGGAGAACATGCTGGCTCTCGTGGATATCATTGGCGGCGGCGTATGCGAGCGCCATCCGAAATTGAAAGTGGCGTTTCTGGAGTGTTACTGCGGCTGGGTATCTTTCCTGCTGCACCGGCTGGACAACGCGATGGCCAAAGGGCGATTTCCCACCGCGGGAAAACTCAAACCTTCGGAATATTTCGTACGGCAGTGTTGGATCTCGACGGAACATGAAAAAGAATTGCCCATGGTTATCGACCTGATTGGCGATGACAACATCGTGTTCTCGACCGATTATCCGCACGGCGATTCGGACTTTCCTGAAGCGGTAGAAGAGTTTCTCGAAATGGGCGGAGTGTCGAACCAGAGCCGGAAAAAAATTCTTTGGGACAACTGCACGCGACTTTATAACCTAAATGCATAACCTGGAGTGATGGAGTGCTGGAGTACTGGGTTCAAAGCATCACTCCACCACTCCAATACTCCATTCCATTCTGTCACCGGAGGTGAATTTTGGCTTATCGAACCGTAGGAAAAGCGCTGCCCCGGATCGAGGGATACGGCAAGGTCACGGGGCAAACCAAATATGCCGCCGATTTGGAGTTCCCCGGGCTTTTGTGGGCGAAGGTGCTGCGGAGCTCCGTACCGCATGCGCGGATCGTCAACATTGATATAGCGAAAGCCAAAGGGTTGGCGGGCGTTCATGCCGTGCTCACCGGCGCGGATGTCAAGGATATCTACGTGGGAACGCGCGTCAAGGATCAGCCGGTTCTCGTCCATGACAAGGTGAGGATGTGCGGCGATGCCGTGGCCGCCGTTGCCGCCGAAAGCGAGGCGATCGCGGAGGAAGCGATTGGACTGATCGATGTCGAGTACGAGGAGTTGCCCTATGTAGATGATCCGCTCAAAGCGCTCGAGCCCTCGGCGCCGCTCATCCATGAAGATCGAAATAGATATAAAAACGCGCCCAAATTGCCCGAGGGTGTGTCGCCTCATAACCTGCAGTCGTTCGTGCTCTGGAAGAACGGCGATTCTGAGGGCGCATTCCAACGGGCTGCGCGCGTTTTCGAACACAGTTTCCGCACGCCGTTGTCGCACCACGGCTATCTCGAGCCTTGTGCATGCACCGTACAGACCCACAGCGATGGAAGAGTCGAAGTCTGGGCTTCGAACAAAGGGCCGTGGGGCTTGCGCGAGCAGATGTCGGAGGACTTCGGCATTCCTCAAGAGAAGATCAAAATTCATATTGTTCATGTCGGCGGCGACTTCGGCGCCAAGGCATCGTTGATCGACGTGCCGATCGCCTATCATTTATCGAAAGCCGCCGGTGGAAAGCCGGTCAAATTGGTTTTCGATTACAGTGAAGAAATTTTAATTGGCGGTCATCGGCACCCTTCGGTGATCACGCTTAAAACCGCAGTTGGTGAAGATGGATCGTTGCAAGCCGTCAAAGCCGATATCTATTTCAGCGGCGGCGCTTACGGTGCCCAGAAAGCGAATCCGCAGGTTACCGTACTTGGGGGACGCCGCCTGGCGAGCATGTACCGCTGCCCCGCGATCGAGGTGCGCACGTATTGCGCCTACACCAATCAGGTTCCCTGCACCCAAACGCGCACCCCAGGCAGTCCGCAAGTCGTTTTCGCCTTCGAGTCGCAAATGGACATCATCGCCAAAGAAATGGGCATAGACGCGCTCGAATTGCGCCGCAAGAACATCCTGCGCGATGGCGATGCAAATCCCATGGGTGAAAAGTGGAGCCATATTCTCATGAGTGAAGTGCTGGAACGGGCAGTGAAAGCTTCCGGTTGGAAAAGGAACGGGGCGAAAAAAAACCGCGGCTGGGGAATCGCACTGTACGATCGCGGCGCGCCGGAAGGGAAAGCCAGCTCAGCCCTTACACTTGAAGCCGACGGTCGGGTAACGATTCTCACCGGCGTTCCGGATGTGGGACCGGGATATTACACGGTCAGCCAGCAAATCGTTTCTGAAGTGCTCGGGTTGGCGCCGGAGAAAGTCGGGGTTGCGTTCAGAGACACCGACAGCTTACCGTTCGATCCGGGCACAGGCGGTAGCAAGCAGACCAACACGTCCGCACACGCGGTGCACCAATCGGCTCACGAAGTGCGTGAAAAGTTAATCGCCCTGGCGGCGCGCGAACTAGGCTGTAAGCCGGAAGAGATTCACCAGGACGGCGGAAAACTGATCGCGCCGAACAAAAGATCGACGACGAGCGAGGAGATGATCAGACTGTCGGTGAAGGAAAACGGCGGTCCAGTTTTTCATCTCACGAACTTCGTTCCGAAAGACATGCCCAAAGTGACAGGCTTCGCCGCGCAGATCGCCGAGGTCGAAGTGGATCCGATGACGGGTCGCATCAAGGTGCTCAATCTGACTACCGCCCATGACACCGGAACGGTGCTCAATCATTTGACGCTTACGGGCCAAATAGACGGCGGTGTGATAACAGGTCTTGGCTTTGCGGTCATGGAAGAAAATCCCACGAGCGATGGCAAGATTACGACATTGAACTTGGGTGAATCGAAGCTTCCAAGCATAGCTGACATTCCGCCGCTAAAAACCGTGCTGGTCGAAAGCCCCACCGGGCCGACGCCGTTCGGCGGCAAGGCGATTGCAGAAAACCCCAACGTGCCGACCGCGGCGGCGATTGCGAATGCGATTGCGGATGCGTGCGGTGTGCGGATTTACGACCTGCCGCTGACGTCCGAAAAGATTTACTGGGCGCTGAATCATAGGGCGTAAGGGGCGCGATTCCATACGGCCGAAGAGAGGAAAGACGACTAAAAACGTGGCAGCGCAAAGAACAGGTGTGCTGCCAGTATCCTCCAGGTCATCCTGAGCCAAGCGGCGAAGGATCTCGTTGCTTCAAACGGTCAAATGCGAGATGCTTCGCTGGCGCTCAGCATGACAGTCGTGGCGCTTCGCAGCGGCGCGAAGGCCGGCTACGAGAGATTTATCACTCAAGGCATTCCATAGATGGGTTTGTGACACAATGAAACGTGTGGCGGGATTTCTCATTTCGGTGAGCGTACTCGTGGCCGTCGCTCAATCAAGCCTTGCTGCGCAGATCGACCGCCAAGCTGAATGGGAACAAACGGTTCGGGCGGCGGAAAAAGAAGGGCAAGTAACCGTCTCGATCGGCGGGTACGGCGCGATCATCGACAGCGGCTCGTTTCAAAAGGCCTATCCGAAGATCAAGATCACTCACCTCACCGGCGCAGGCACGGATCTCACTCAGAGGATTTCGGCGGAGCGGCGGGCCGGCAAATATCTCGTTGACGTATACAATGGCGGGGGCAACTCGCTCTTCCAAGTTCTTTACCTCGGCAAAATGCTCGACCCGATCAAACCGGCATTGCTATTGCCGGAAGTGACCGATCCGATAAAATGGTGGGAGGGCAAACAAAAATATTTGGATAAAGAAGGGCAATACATTCTGGTGTACGAAGGCAATGTCGCCGCGGGCGCGGGAGCCGGGTATAACACTCAACTGCTCGATCCCCGCGAATACAGGAGCTATTGGGATTTTCTCAATCCCAAGCTCAAAGGCAAAATTATGTCCACGGATATCAGGAAAGTACGCGGCGCGGGCATCCCGTGGCAGTTTCTTTATTATTCTCCCGATCTCGGTCCCAAGTTTCTCCGACGCCTTTTCGGTGAGATGGATGTTACGATGATCGCCGATTTGCGGCAGGCGGTGGATTGGCTCGGCAGCGGCAAATTCGCTCTGTGTTTACCGGTGCAAGGCGGCACGATCTTCAAAGCCAAAAATCAAGGACTGCCGGTGGATCAATTCGAGTCGTATCATTTCAGCGAGGGTGTGAACCTTTCTTCGGCATTCGGCTCTCTCGCCCTATTGAATCGCGCGCCGCACCCGAATGCCGCCAAGGTGTTTATCAACTGGTTACTGTCGCGTGAAGGCCAAACGCTATTCCAGAAAGTGATCTCCGTGCCAGGAGATGCGCGGAACTCCCGGAGAATCGATGTGCCGAAAGATCACATTCCACCGGACGAGCAGCGGCGCGATAAGATGAGCTATTTCGATACCGACGATGCTGAAACGAAGGACCTCACTCCGGCGATCAAACTCTTGAACGAAATCCTGGGCGAAAAAAAATAGCGGCATAGCGAAAACGTTTTTGCGAAGCGCCGAGGCAACGGATTCACGCTATTAGCCAGCGTGAGAGAGCGGGCGCGCGAGAGCAGGTCATGAATCAGGACAGTCCAACGTAATCCCGTCAAGGATGTGATCAAATGACGCGAGAACAAATGAAGATCAAAGCTCTTGGCGGTGTAATTTTATTCATTTGCGGTTTGAGCCTATTCCACGGCTCGGCAACTGCCGCAGAAGCCAAACCCGACTGGCACACGGCCTGGGAAAAGACTATCGAAGCCGCAAAGAAGGAAGGCCGCCTGAACTTTTATGTCGGCCGCTACGGCAGCGAACCCTTGCTCAATGAGTTCCGGAAGGAGTTTCCGTGGATGAAGCTTGTGACCGTGAACGGCTCAGGCAATTCGCTGGGCACCAGGATCATCGCGGAAACTCGCGCCGGGCACGTCGTCGCCGATCTTTTTAGCGGCGGCGCCAATACAAATTACGAGGTTCTCTACGAAGGAAAGGCGCTCGACTCCTTCAAGTCGACTCTGATCCTGCCGGAGGTCCTCGATGAAACAAAATGGTTCGAGGCGCGCCACCGATACACCGATCCGCAGCAAAGATACATTTTCGTTTATGTCGCCAACCCGTCATCTTCGGGATTCTATTACAACACCACTCTGGTAAATCCGAAGGAGTTCAAGTCGTATTGGGACTTGGTCAATCCCAAATGGAAGGGCAAGTATGTCTCTCAGGACCCGCTCAGCACCGGCCTCGGCGCGTCTTTGCAGTTTTACTATTACCATCCGGATCTCGGCGCCGAATACATCAAGAAGCTGTTCGGTGATATGCAGCCGGTATTCGGCCGCGATCGACGCCAGATTACGGATTGGTTGGCCCAAGGGCGGTATGCGCTCTGCGTCGGTTGCCGCGATACCAACCGGGCAAAAAATCAGGGACTGCCGGTCGATGAGCTCGACAACGTCGATTGGAAAGAAGGCGTACAGCTTACGTCCGGCGGCGGCTCGATGAGCATCATCAAAGGCGGTCCGAATCCCAACGCGGCAAAAGTCTTTATCAACTGGTTTCTGTCGCGCCGCGGTCAGCTCGCATTGCAGAAATACAATGATCTTTACGGCGAAGACGCGCCGAACTCCCGCCGCACCGACATTCCAAAGGATATGCTCGTGCCGGTCATGCGATTGAAGCCGGGGACGAGATATTTCGATGTTTCCGATCCCAAATATGCGGACATGACGCCGATGTTCAATGTCGTGAAGGAAGCATTGAAGGGAAGAGAGGGGAAGTAGAACTTACTGCAGGCATGTGACATTGCGTCCGAACGAAAATGTGGGATTATCCCACCATGCCGATCGCTACTGCAGACAAAAAGAAGCGCGTCGTAATTCCCGCTGCTCGCCCCGGCGATGTTTTCGATATTCAGCAGCAGAGCGAAGAGCGGGTTGTTTTGGTCCGACTCGTCAAGCGCAAACCAAAAGCTCGGCTGAGCCGAGCGGAGGTATTGCGAGCGATCGCTTCTCGGCCGCTACAGCCCAGAATGAATTGGTCCGAGCTGCGTCGGCTTACACGCGAGCCATGATGCTGCTGGACACCAATGTCCTGATCTATGCGTCGGATCGGCGCTCGGCTCATTGTCGTTGGGCGCGGCAAATTATCGCCGAGCCAGTGGCCGGAGAGGGTGCCGCCATCAACACCGTGACGTTGGCTGAATTATGCGTGGGGGATGCTGAGCCGAGCACTGTCGCCGACCGTGTCCGCGGCTGGGGTATCGAGGCTTTGGAGATTCCCTCTACTGCTGCCGAGATCAGTGCGCGTGCCTTCGCCAGCTATCGCACCCGCCAAAAGCGCAGTACAGAGCGAGATGTCCGTCCGCTCCCTTAGCCGATTTTTTCATCGGCGCGCATGCTCAATTGATGGGTTGGACTTTGGCGACAGCGGATCAGGATCGTTACAAGACATACTTCCCGAAAGTCCGGCTAAAGACCCCGCCTGCGTAGCGTGGCAACTCACCGTAGGACGCATAACTGAAGGAGCCGAAATACTACCTGTTATTCAAAGCCCGGTAAATCTTCTCCGACGTAATCGGCAAATCGTATAACCGCACGCCGACCGCGTCTTCGATCGCATTCGCGATCGCGGCGGCTGTGGGCACATTGGGAATCTCTGCGATCGCCTTGCCGTGGTACGGTATCGGACCATTGGAATTCTCCATCAGCACCGTCGTGAGCTTGGGCACGTCGGCGATCGTGGCCATTTTAAACTCGCCGAGATTGGCCGTCAGCATTCTGCCGTCGACCAGGGAATTGTCTTCCATCAGAGCGAACCCCAATCCGGTGATCACACCGCCGTCGATTTGGCCGGTGTAGCTCAGATGATTCAGCACGGTGCCCGAGTCGTGAACTGTAGTAAGTTTGTTGACCTTGACGTGACCGGTACCGGGATCGACTTCGACTTCGGCGACCTGCGTGGCGAAAGAGGTGATCGGCGCGCGCGACGGTTCGTAGATGCTCAGGTGGGTGAGCGGACCGCTATTTTGTTCGAGCGCAAGCGCAATCAACCCGCTGAACGGCATGGCCTTGCGCCCAGGCGCGCTGTAGCGTCCATTCGTCGGCTGAATCTGTTCCGGCTGGCAGCCTAGACGTGCAGCCGCCAACGCTATCAACCTCTGTTTGAGTTCGTTAACGGCCTGGTAAGCCGCAGTGCCGACGCTGTTGGTGGATTTGCTGCCGCCGGTGCCTGAATCGTAGGGTGAGTTGTCGGTATCGCCGACGACTATTTTGACGCCTTCACGGGGCAGATCGAGCACTTCACTGACGATCTGCTGCACAACCGTGTGAATACCGGGACCGACGTCAGGCACTCCCAGATTAACGCTCACAGCGCCGCTTGGTTCAACGGTGATCGCTGCGCCCGATTTGCCGGCGCCGGAAGGTCGTTCGTACACCGCGACGCCGCGGCCGACATTTTTCCCTTTGGCTTTTTTCCAACCCGCGGTATCGAGGGCTTTCTGGAGAACATCCTTGACGACGACGCCCTTTAGCTTCTGCCCAAATGGTGTCGGATCACCGTCATCGAGCAAGTTGTTCATGCGAAACGTCACTGGATCCATTCCGAGCTCGCGAGCGATGAGATCGATCTGCGATTCCACCGCGAAGGTCGTCTGCGGGCTTCCGGGCGTGCGCGTTTGCGTGCACGGAACTTGATTGGTGTAGGCACAGATCGTTTCAACCTGAATCGCGGGAATCCGGTAATAACTCGCCGCGCGCCGCGGTCCCTGGACGGTGACTTCGGCATTGGCCTTGAGCGCGGCATAACCACCGCCGCTGAAGACTGCGCGCACCTGCATCGCGCAGAGTCTGTTGTCAGCATCGACGCCCGTACGCAGCGTGATCACAGCCGGATGTCGATGCGATACTGCCGTTAGCTCTTCAACATAATCAAGCACCATGCGCACAGGCTTGCCGGTTTTTTTGGCGAGAAAGTAGCAGACCGGCGCCTCGACCACGGACGTTTTTCCGCCGAAATCGCCGCCGACGGGAAGAATATGGACTTTGATATTTGCTTCATCGAGCCCAAGGTCGCGCGCGAGTCGCGCGCGCAAGGTGAACGGCGCTTTGTTCGACGCCCAAATCTCCACTCGACCGTCGTGGTTGATCTGCACGGTGCAAGCTTGCGGTTCGATATAGCCGTGAAACCCAAGAGGCGTTCGGAAGGCATGCTCAAAAATGCGCGCGGCTTTTTGAAAGCCGGCGTCGAGATCGCCGTTCGACCATTTTCCGTAGGACTGCACGTTCGGCAACTCGGTCTCGCGCTCAGGCGCGTTCTTGTATTGCGCCGGATTGTCGTGCAGGAGTGGTGCTCCAGGATGGATCGCCTCGACGGGATCGGTGACAAACGGCAGTTCTTCATAACGAACATCAATGAGATTGAGCGCTTCCTCGGCGATCTCGTCGGTGTCGGCCGCGACTGCCGCTACCGGCTCGCCGACATAGCGCACGCGATCCTGGGCTAGAAGCGGCATGTCCTTCATTCGCAAGCCGACCATGACGCCGGCGACGTCCGCACCCGTGATCACCGCGCGCACGCCGGGCAGCTTGGCGGCCCTGCTTGTATCAATCCCCAGAATGCGCGCATGGGGTAACGAGGTCCGGAGCATTTTCGCCGCCAATGCCGCCGGAACCGGAATATCCGCCGCATAGCGCGTTCTGCCCGAGACTTTGTCCGCTCCTTCGATTCGGGGTACTGGTTTGTTGAGGTTCTTTAAGGCCATTACTCCTCCACGGGAAACTGGAGTGATGGAGTGTTGGAATGGTGGAACAATGGGTCGCCGAACTCATTACTCCAGTACTCCATCCTTTTAGATCTTAACCTTCGTGAACACCTTGAGCGGGTTCTTTTGAAAAATTTTCAGCTTGTCTTCGTTGCTGAGAAAACTCAAACCGTCAATGACCGGCACCAGATCATCGGAGGGCTTGCCGGTTTCCGGCCGCACGGCGCCGCCGGAGCCCGGGGATTCGGAACCGAACAGCATCTGATCCACACCGCGCTGTTTGATGGCGGCCTCTAAATAGAGAACATCGTAGCAGCAGGCGTCGTAGTATAAATTGTTTTTCAGATCGCGCTGACCGACGTGATGATCGGTGGGAATGAAGCGATTCAACCCGCCGCCGCAGTGACAGATGACGATCTTGAGCTTGGGAAAAGCCTCGAACACCTTGCTGTGCGAGTAAAGCTGCATAGCGACGAATTCTTCGAGATAGTTATTCATCTGATAATTGGCCGGGATGATTTCGAGCCGGCGATCGTAAGTGATCGATGGATGGACCATCAACGGAATGTCCAGCTCGATGGCTTTTTCGTAAAGCGGAAACCAATACTCCTCGTGCACGCCCGGCGTCTGCTTATCACCGGCGGGATCGGGGTTCAGATACGCGCCGACAAAACCGAGCTCCTTCACGCAGCGTTCGAGCTCGGCGACGCAGTTGCGGGTATCTTTTTCCTTTGACTGCGGCAGTTGCGCCATGCCGCGGAAGCGATCGGGATGAAGCTTCACGATGCGCGCGATCACATCGTTGGTCACGCGGCACCAATATTCCTGCAGAAACGGCCGCATCCAGTGCCACATGGCGATGGGCCGCGGGCCGATGAGCTGGATATCGATATTGCGATCGTCCATGAACTTGAGATGGCGCTGTTGCGCGTTTTCCAGTTGCTCGTCGGTCATGTCGAGCTTGCGCCCGGCGGTGTTCTGAGCAACCGTTTCGGCGAGAAATTGGCGAAACGGCGCCGGAGTTGTCATGTGACCGTGAACATCGACCACTTTTTGTCCGTTATACATACAAAACTCCTTCCGATCGATGCATGATTTGCAGATCTTTTTGGTTTAGCTGCACGCCTCGTTGCTTAACATGTTTCCCGGCAAATTGGCACCGCAAACCTTTGGCTAGCTGTTGCTCTCAATTCGACATTCATATTAAAAGCTTGGGAAAAGAGCCTTCCGAATCCTATGATTCCGCGATCTAGTTTTAATTTATCGTTTACCGTCAATGGGCAAAGCTGGTCGGGCGAGGTGCCGATCGAGGAAACGCTCCTCGAGCTTCTACGAAATCGCTTGCGCTTGACCGGAACCAAGCGCTCCTGCGAATCCGAGGTATGCGGCGCCTGCACGGTTTTGGTCGACGGGCGTCCTGTGAGCTCGTGCAACTATCTGGCGTTCGAGGCTCATCAGAAAAAACTGTTGACCATCGAAGGTGTTGCCGATGGCGACAAATTGGATCCGCTCCAAGAAGCCTTCATTCGCAATATCGGCGCACAGTGCGGCTATTGCACGCCGGGCCAAATCGTAGCCGCCAAAGCACTGTTGCTGGAAAATCCTAATCCCACCCGAGATCAAATCGCCGCATGGCTGAACGGCAATATCTGCCGTTGCGGCGCGTACGGCGCAATCGCGCAGTCAATCCTCGAAGCCGCTCAAGAATATCGTAAGTGAAAGGTTCCGCTTCTCGATGAGAAAAATTGCTATCGCGGCGTTGGCCGCCATCTGGGCAGCCTGTGTCGTTGTCCATCCGTCCGAGGCGGTAGACAAGATTCGCATCTCTGTTACCAATTTCAATATGAGCTTTTTGCCGTCGGGGCTTGCGGTGAAAAGGGGGTTTTTTAAAGAGGAAGGGATCGAGGCGGAAGTGATTCGCATGAACGCCAACGTCGCGATTACGGCGCTCGCCAGCGGTGATACCGATTATACGATGATCTTCGGCTCCGTCGTGCGGGCGGCGATCCGGGGATTGCCGGTGAGAGTCGTCGCGAGTCTGATCGATGGGTCGACCCACGCCCTGATTGCGCGTCCTGAATTCAAATCGGCCCGAGAGCTTAAAGGCAAGATCTTAGGCGTCCAGGCTTACGGCGCCACCGATCATGTGGCCGCCTCCATGATGCTTAAACATCTGAGGCTCGATCCCGACAAGGAGATCAAAGTCGTTGCTTTGGGTTCCGCGGCGGCACGGGTTTCGGCATTGAAGGAGAACGTCGTGGATGTCGCGGTGATTTCGCCGCCGGCGGACGAAGAAGGAAGAAAGCTGGGATTTAACGTTTTAGCGCGAGCTTACGAGCTGTTCAGTTTTCCATTTGTCGGATTGGGAACCCACACGAGAAAAATCAAAGAAAAGCCGGATGAGGTCAAACGCACGATCAAGGCTTTGATCAAAGCGAACCGGTTCATTCGACAAAACCGGGAAGGGACGATTCAAACTCTGGTGGATTGGGGTCGCACGACGCCGGCATTGGCCACAGCGGCGTATGATTCGTCTTTCAAGGTCTATAATGTCGACGGGAGCATGCCTGAGGAAGGATTGCTTGCGGTTATCGATCAGGCGATCAAAGAAAGTAAACTCAGCCGCCAGGTTGCAATGAGCGAGGTCGCCGATACGAGTTTGCTGCGCGAAGCGCAGAAAGAGCTGGGAATCAAAGGACGATGAAAATGAAGCAACAGTTTGGAATATCCAGTGCTCTGATCGTTTTTTTCGCAGCGTTTTTCGGCGCGCTTGCAGACGCTGCCGATAAAGTCAGAATTTCGGTATCCAGCCTGGATAGCGCGTTCTTGACACCGGCGGTGGCGCTCAAGCGCGGTTTTTTCAAAGAGGAGGATATCGACGCGGAAGTCATCCGCATGAACGCCAATATCTCGGTGACGGCGCTTTCGACCGGAGATATCGACTACACGACTATTTTCGGTTCGGTGGTGCGTGCGGCGATGCGCGGTTTGCCGGTACGCGTGGTGGCGAGCTTTCTCGACAGTCCGACCCAGATGTTGCTCGCTCGTCAAGACTTCAAGACGGTCAAGGAGCTAAAGGGCAAAACTCTCGGTGTGAGCACGTTCGGCGCGACGGCTGACGTGGCGGCGAGAATGATGTTCAAGTATTCCGGCGTCGATCCGGAAAAGGAGATAAAGATCATCGCCCTGGGAGCGGATCAAGCCCGCTTTACCGCGCTCAAGGAAGGCATCGTTGACGTGATCGTGATCTCACCGCCTGCGGATGTGGAAGGGAAAAAGTTCGGCTTTCGCGTGCTGGCGCGTGCCTATGAGCTGTTCAATTTTCCGTTTGTCGGGCTTGGAGCGAATTTAAAAAAAATCACCGACAGGCCCGACGAGATCAAACGGGTGATCAAGGCTTTGATCAAGGCCAACCGCTATATTCGCGGCAACCGCGACGGCTCGATTCAAACGCTTATGGAATGGGGCCGGACATCGAAGGAAAACGCCGCCCTTTCATACGATTCCGTGGTGCGGGTGTTCAACGCGGACGGCAGCATCCCCGAGGATGGTTTGCAGTCGGTGATCGAAGCGGCGGCCAAGGAGGCAAAGATCACGCGGCAAGTTGCCGCGGGCGAGGTGGCCGATCTGAATTTCGTGCGGGAAGCGCAAAAGGATCTTGGGATAAAGGGAAGGTGAGGCAAGTCAAGTCGGAGGGCGATTTTACGACGCTCACAGATGCATTGAATGAGTTCGGGATGAAGTGAGGCTTGAGCTAGCAAAGGATATTTTTTGTGATCGCCGGGTCAGTGTTTTCACCCACGATCAAATGCGACAATGTGCAGCAATGTCATGCTGAACAAGCGAAGCCTCTGGCTGATTTAGCTACAATCGCACGATCCTTCGCCTGCTAGCTCAGGATGATAACAGTGCGCTGCCGAGGAGGGCTTACGAATCTCGTATTGTCAACAAGGCGTTGCATATTCGCTCTGCTGTTTTTTGGGTTGTTCGCTGCGGAGATTAATGCGGCAGATCGGGTGCGCTTTGCCTATCCAGCGAAGAGTCTGAACTATTTGCCCGTGACCCTCGGACGAGAGAAGGGAATTTTCCAGGCGCAAGGCATCGATCTGCAGATGGTGCTGGTGGCATCGACCATTCAAGTGACGGCGCTTACGACGGGCGATATCGATTTCTCCGGCGCGCAGTCGCAGGTAATGGCCGGAGCGGCGCGCGGGCTTCCGGTAAAGGTGATCGGTTTCCTCACGATCAAACCCTCGTTTTGGTTAGTCGCCAAGCCCGAGATCAGGTCCATATCCGAGCTCAAAAACAAAACCATCGGAATCACCGCGATCGGCTCTTCCACAGATACGCTCGCGCGTTACGTCTTGGTCAAAAACGGCCTGATGCCGGATCGCGAGGTCGCGCTCATCGGCACGGGAACGACTTCGAATATCTTGACCTCGATGAAAGCCGGAACTGTCGATGCCGGCGTGTTATCGCCGCCCTTCAACGCCATGGCGACGCAGATGGGTTATCGAACTTTGGCCTATTTCGGCGACTACGTCGAACAGTCGCTCTCGGGCGTGGGAACGTCAGACAAACTGATACGCGACCGACCGGATCTCGTACGCAGAATGTTGAGCGCCTCGATCAAGAGCCTGCGCTTTATCCAGCAACGGCCGGCAGATTCGATTCAGTTCATTAGTAAAGAATGGAACCTCAATCCGAGCTCTGCGACCGAGCTTTACAAATCCATGTTGCCGGCATTTTCGAAGGATGGCGATATGGACGAAAAGGGCATCCGCGAAGGACTCAAGCGCGAGACCGAGCGCTTGGCGTTGAAAGAGGAGATATCGTTGTCGCGCGTGCTGGATTTGCGATTGTTGAGGGAAGCACAACGAGAAAGTAAATAGGTTCAACCGTTCAAGTCGTTCAAAACGTTCAAGCCGTTCCAGAATCCCGCGTAAGATTCCGGGCGAAAACAATTTGAACGCCTTGAACCGAGCAAAGCGGTTGAACGGTTTGAAGTGCTAACGAGGAATCATGAAACAACCAGACGGCCTGAGAAGCTGGCTCCAGCAGGCTGAAGAACTCGGTGAGGTTCGCACCATCGCTGGCGCCGATTGGGATTTGGAAATCGGTGGTGTCGCGGACATCGTCAATGAACGCGGCCGCTCGCCGGCGGTGTTGTTCGACTCCGTAAAAGGTTATCCAAAGGGCTATCGCGTTCTGGTCAACTCGCTGGGATCGACCAAGAGGCTGGGTTTGACTCTCAGCATGCCGGAAGATTTAAACGCGCTGGAGTTCGTATCGGAGTGGCGCCGGCGTTCGAAAGATTTGAAGCATATTCCTCCGCGGGTCGTGAACCATGGTCCGGTGCTGGAAAACATTCAGCGCGGGAAAGACGTGAATATTTTGGCTTTCCCAACGCCGCTCTGGTTTGAACTAGATGGCGGCAGGTACATTGGCACGGGGAGCGTTAACATCACGCATGATCCGGAGGAAGGCTGGACCAATCTCGGTACGGCGCGAGTGATGATTCATGACGAGAACACCGTCGGTTTTTATATTGCTCCTGGAAGGCATGGGCGCATTCATCGAGACAAAGCGTTCGCTCGAGGCGAGCCGTTCAAGGTGGCGATTTCCGTCGGCCACGATCCATTGATCTTTCTGGCTGGCGCCCTCGAGGTGCCTTACGGCGTCTGTGAGTACGATTTCATCGGCGGCATTCAAGGTGAGCCGGTTGATGTGATTCGCGGTGAGTTCACAGGTCTGCCGATTCCGGCCGCGGCGGAGATCGTCCTCGAAGGCGAGTGCGTGCCCGGATCGGAAATGATCGAAGGTCCCTTCGGCGAATGGACCGGATACTACGGCAGCTCCGCGCGTCCGGAGCCGATTGTAAAAATTCATACTGTCATGCATCGAAACGATCCGATTCTCTTGGGTTATACAAGAAAGTGGCGCGCGCCGCTCAAAGCCGGGCTGGTTTGGGATGACTTGGAGGCGGCCGGCGTCCCTGATGTGCGCGGGGTGTGGTACCACGAAGCTGCGGGCGCGGCGTATTTATTCCTCGTCGTCTCCATCAAGCAACGTTATCCCGGCCACGCACGTCAGGCCGGATTGATCGCGACCGAATGCCATGCGGCGGCCTATCTTGGGCGCTACACTATTGTCGTGGACGATGATATCGATCCGACGAATTTAAACGAAGTCTTGTGGGCGGTGTGCACGCGCAGCGATCCGTCGGTCGACATCGAGATCCTGCGCCGCTGCTGGAGCGGGCCGCTCGATCCGATCATTCACAAAGAGCAGAAAGGCTTCAACTCGCGCGCGATCATCGATGCAACCCGTCCGTACGAGTGGAAGGACACTTTTCCCAAGGTGTCGCGGTCGAGTCAGCAATTGCGCGAGAGAATTCTACGAAAATGGGCCGACAAATTGTCGTAGGTTTATTTCCCCGCGGAGACGCGGAGTACACAAAGGTCATGAGGAATTTGGGAAAATAAAGGGCGCAGCATGCTGCGCCCCTACAACATGATCGATTGAGGCGCGGCACTTCCCGCATGTTTTTAGTGGGAATTTAGGCGGGATGAAACCGGAC
>JBIOXP010000155.1:0-2810 GCA_044869705.1 Binatia bacterium
CGTCGGAACTTACTTGGACTGACCTTCCCTCGGTTCCCGGCGTAAAAATTGCGGTGATTGAAGGACCATTGAACCAGGCAGTGCCGATCATGTTCCGGCTCAAGTTTCCCGCCAACTTCGACATTCCGCCGCATTGGCACCCCGGCATCGAGCACATCACGATTATTTCGGGCACGTTGCACATGGGAGTTGGAAGCGTATTCGACAAGTCGAAGACGCGCCCACTGACAACTGGCAGCGTCTCAATCATGCAGCCGGGGACCCACCACTACGTATGGACGGCAGAAGAGACGATCGGCCAGGTTCACAGCATCGGCCCGTGGTCGGTTAACTACGTCAATCCCGCTGACGACCCGGCAAAGAAGTAAGTGGCTGTGGATTGGGAGTAACGATGTCTCGTCGATATCCACCGACTGCCGGACCAGATCCGCGGTCCACTAACTCGCGGCGGGGGCAAGCGGTTTCACGGTCCCTCTTTACAGGCGCAAAATCTTCACCGACCCCAGTCCTCTTCCGCCTCAGATGGACGAGACCGATAAAAAACACCGCGGGCAGAGGGGCGGCAGACGCGGCCGACTGAGAAGCAATCGGGCGCGCTTCCCGTATGAGCCGCGCGTCATTAGCGGAAAGCTGCTAATGCCTTCCGAATTGCAGGCGATCCATCGCAATGTGGTTGAAACGCCCGTTCTTGAAGCCATCACGGCGGAAATAAGGGAAGTGGTGGAGGCTGTTTGGCCTGAACTGATATCGAAGCCTCCACCAAAGCGTTCATATGCCCCTTAAGTGCCCCTTAGGGAACTGCGCGAGAGCCGCAACGAAGGTTCGGCCACGAGCAAGGCCGATAACTTCAAACGGGCCGCTGCATACAAAACGTTGGCCGAGAATGAGGAGTGGTTGGCCGGCGAGAAATCCCGCCGCCCTAGTGCAGACACGCAACCGCCCGGCACCCAGCCGGATGGCGATACCCAGGGCGGCGTCGGCAGCCAGGGCGGAATTTAAGGGCTTTCATTCACTGCCCCGCATTAGCGGGGCATTTTTCACCGCATTTTTGCCGGTTCGGCGTGTGTTCGCTTTCCACCCCACCGCGACCGAACAGCGGTCATTGTCGGCTATTCACGTTGTCAGCGTCGTGCGCCAACGATTTCATCGCGCTGCGGGCGGGAATCCCGGCGGCGCATGACGGCTTCCTTTGCGCTTTCTGTCCAACGCGACACGAACGCGGGTCGCGAGCTCTCCTTGAGAGACCGGCTTCTGAAGCAGATCGACCCCGTCGTCCAAGCGGCCCTGATGAACGACCGCGTTCCGCGAGTACCCGGTCATGTAGATGACTTGCAGATCGGGTGTGGATTTCAACGCCTCTGTAGCGAGCTCGCGACCGTTCATACCCGGCATGATCACGTCTGTAAGAAGCAAATCGACCGCGGTTTTCCCATCTTTGAGAATCTCAAGCGCGGCGTTTGCATTCGGCGCGGCGATGACCCGGTACCGAAGGCCTGTCAGGATGTCACTGACGTATGCGCGAAGGTCGCTGTCATCCTCAACGAGAAGGATGGTCTCCGTCTGTTCGCCTCCAAGAAGAAGCCCGTCGTCCTCGTCGACTTCCTCAGCCGCCGAACCTTGCATGCGCGGGAAGTATAATTTGACGGTCGTGCCGTGGCCGACCTCGCTGTAGATCTTGATGTGCCCCCCGGACTGTTTGATGAAGCCGTACACTTGGCTAAGCCCCAAGCCGGTACCCTGACCAAGCTCTTTGGTTGTGAAAAACGGCTCGAAGACGCGGCTGAGAATGTCGGGTGGCATGCCCGAGCCAGTGTCGGACACTGAAATGCAAACGTGTTGTCCTTTCGAGATTTCCGGGTTGCGGCGGTGGTAGTCATCGTCAACATATACATTCACGCCTTCGATCGTGAGTTTGCCGCCATTCGGCATCGCATCGCGGGCGTTGATCGCAAGGTTGAGCAGCGCAGTTTCCAGGTGGTTGACATCCACCTCGATGGTCCAAAGGCCCGGGGCGCCCACCGTCTCCATTTCGACTTTCTCTCCGAGCGAGCGCTGCAAGAATTCCGAAGCGCCAGCTAAGAACTTATTGACGTCCATCGGCTTGGGATCGAGCGGCTGGCGGCGGGAGAAGGCAAGGAGTCGGCTCGTCAGGGCAGACGCGCGCTGGGCGCCGCGCATCGCGTTGGACAACGCCCGTGACAGGCGCGGATTGCTTTCGGATCTGATCGCTTCGTGCTGCGCCGTTTCCAGATTCCCGATCACGATCATCATGAGATTGTTGAAGTCGTGGGCAATGCCGCCGCTGAGTTGTCCTATCGCTTCCATCTTCTGGGAGGCCATCAGCTGCTCTTGGGCATCCTTGAGCCTTTGTTGTGCTTCTTGCCGCTCGGTTATGTCGCGCGTGACCTTCGCAAATCCGATCAGCTCCCCGGTGTGGTCGCGAATCGCGTCGATGACCACCGAGGCAAAGAATTTGGAGCCGTCTTTCCGAACTCTCCATCCTTCCGAGCCGAACCGGCCCTCGGTCGCCGCCGTCTGCAGAGCTTTTGCCGGTACGCCCGCCGCGCGGTCCTCCTCCGTATAGAAACGGGAGAAGTGCTGCCCGACGATCTCGCTGGCGGTGTAGCCTTTCAGGTGCTGCGCGCCGCTGTTCCAGCTGGCAATGCGCCCGGTGGGATCGAGCATGAAGATGGCGTAATCGATCACGCCGTTCACCAGGAGACGAAACTGCCGCTCGCTTTGCTCCAGCTGTTCCTGCGCGGCGCGGCGCTCGGTGAGATCGCGCGTGATCTTGGCGAAGCCGATCACCT
>JBIOXP010000156.1:0-5079 GCA_044869705.1 Binatia bacterium
GTATCCGTTTACGGCTGCGTTCGGCGGGCGTCATTAACCGTGGCTTCAGTGATTGCCGCGCTGAATCCCCTGGATCAGTTCTGGAACATCCTGATCTCGTGGGATCTCAAAGCTGCAGGCTCGCGGGATTGTTGGAATGGCCACTCGAGCAAGTTTCAGCGCTCGCTTACTCCAAGCCGGCCGATAAAGGGGAGCTTTAGCGCAGGAGTGAAAAAGTCAATGCCGAAATTCAAGCCGAGCAGATTCAGCTCGAAGCCCTCTTGACGCCCAAGAGCCACGCCAAGAATGCCTAACATAGAGACCTGATAGCCCGTCCCGCTCGGCGTGCGATCCCAGAGTGAGCCATTGATGGGGTAATCTTTGCCGATTGCCGTGGCGGGAAGGTCCATGTGAAGCTCCGGCACGTTGCGTCCGATGTAAGCCATGAAGGTATTGCTGTTGGGACCGGGCCATAATTTGTATTCATTTTGATAGGGATAGCTGGCAACGGCAGCCAAAATTTTTGGAATGGCAATCTCAGCGGTGTCGCCGCGCAAATCGGTCATCAGCTTCGGCTCATTGCCGAACCACCGACCGTCGGGGATGCCGGGGGCTGATACCACAACCGGCAGCCCGCGGAACATGCGCCAACCAATCACATGATGAATCGTGTATTCGGCGGCGTTCTCCGGTTTGGTCGCGATCCAGGTATGCACGCCGAAAATGCCGCGCCAGTTGAGAGCCCGAGCATAGTAGATCTGAACGACGGCTTCAGGCGTTTCATCCGGACGCGGCGCCAGCCCAGTGCTGGAACGGTCGGCGGTGCGGAAGTCGCGACCCAATGGCGCTTCACCAGACAACACGGTGTACAGCGGCAGGACGAAAAACAACAACAGGAAAAGCGAGATCATTTGTGATCGCATCGGAACCGAGCGGAACGATTATAGCGCGGGCCATCCAGCAACGCTACAGAAGCGAAATCGCCGACCGATACGCGCTGGTTGATTGTTCATGTCCTTCGGGAGATGATGGCGCAACCGCCGGGCTTCTCGATGACGCGCGATATTCGGATTGGACATGGGTTTGACGCACATCGTTTTCGTCGCGGACGAAAACTGATGCTAGGAGGCATCGAGATTCCTTACGACCGCGGGCTCGCCGGCCATTCGGATGCCGACGCGGTGCTTCATGCTTTGATAAACGCGATCCTCGGCGGGTTGTGCGAAGGAGACATCGGCAGCCATTTTCCTGACCACGATCCCGCTTATAAAAACCTCGCGAGCGCAAGACTTTTGAAACGGGTGCTGAAAATCGTACAGCGCCGACGCTTCAAACTCATCAACGCCGACATCACCGCGGTGGCACAGCAGCCAAAGCTCTCGCCGCATTACGCAGCGATGCGCCGCAGCATCGCGACGATTTGCGGCATTCCGGCAAACCGGATCAGTGTCAAAGCGGCCACGACGGAGAAAATGGGCTGGACGGGGCGCGGCCAGGGACTTGCTGCAATGGCTGTGGTGCTGCTTGGTCGCTGAGATGATCTCCAGTCGTTGACAAAGAAAAATTTCTATAATAATCAACAACTCTAATCTCAGGTGACATCTGATCCTGCCAATCTAGCGCCGGAAGCGCGTGAACAAGAGATCGAAACGTTAGCTCAAGAGCTTGGTCGTCTGATTCAGGGCGCCGACCCTGAGCGGCGAGAAGATCTCAAGGAATTGGCGTTCGCGCTCATTCGCGAGGAATTTATCCACAAAGCTGATGACGCGGCAACAGCGGCAGGATCGACCCCGGCGCCGTTCAATCCACTCGGAACCGGTGTCTTGATCTTCATTTTAGGAGCTGGACTATCATTTGTGTTTGGACCCGTGGGTTTAGTTCTGATGGCAGGCGGAATCATTTTCATCATTTGGGGCGCCGTGATCAGCTGGATCAAAGGATAAGCGAAGTATGGCGGAAGCGCAGAAAGAAAAACGCGGCATTTGGTCGCGGAGAGATTTTTTCACTCGTTTAGGTTGGGGCGGTTTTGGAATCTTTGGCGGGTTGAGTCTTTTGGGGTTTCTGCGCTCGGCATTTCCGCGTGTCCTGTTCCAACCTCCCGCGAGTTTCAAAGCGGGCTTTCCCAACGATTACGCCATCGGCGAGGTGAGCGAAAAATACAAGCAGGATCAGCGCGTGTGGATCGTCCGCGAAGATGCCGGCATTTATGCGATCTTTGCAAAATGCACGCATCTGGGTTGCACACCGCGCTGGTTGGCGGCGGAAAACAAATTCAAATGCCCGTGTCACGGCAGCGGCTACTATAAAAGCGGTCTCAACTTCGAAGGTCCGGCGCCGCGCCCGATGGACCGTTTCAAAATTTCGGTCGGCGAAGACGGCCAACTCGTGGTCGATAAGAATAAGGTTTACAAGATGGCGCCAGGGACAGAGCCGGATGAGCAGTTTGCCGACAGTGTTCTGAAAGTGTAACGGAAAGATTTATGGCCTTTTTGGATCAAATCAAAAAAGATATCGTTGAGAGCCACGTTTGGAAATCGATCTTTCGTCACGGCTACGAAGATACGCCAAGAAACCGCGTGATGATGGTGACATCGAATGTTTTCCTACACCTTCATCCGGCCAAGGTGCGCCGACATGCCGTGCGCATGCGCTTTACCTGGTGCATGGGCGGACTCACGTTTCTCATGTTCCTGGTCACGGTCGTGACCGGAATTTATTTGATGTTTTATTACCGGCCAGTCGCTGAATACGCCTACGCCGACATGAAATATCTCGACAATGACATGCCGTTCGGTATGTTGATGCGCAATATGCATCGCTGGGCGGCGCATGCGATGATCGTCTTCGTTTGGCTGCACATGTTCCGCGTTTTCTTGACCGGGTCCTACAAGCCGCCGCGCGAATTTAATTGGGTCGTGGGTGTGTTGCTGCTAGTACTGACACTGCTCCTTAGCTTCACGGGCTATTTGTTGCCTTGGGATCAGTTGGCGATCTGGGCAGTGACGGTCGGTTCCAATATGGCGCGCGCCACGCCGCTACTCGGATACGAGGGACCGTTCGCCGACTTCGTCGGCGCCAATCCGATCTATGATGCGCGCGCCTTCTTGTTCGGCGGCGGTGAAATCGGGCCGCATACCTTGCTGCGTTTCTATATTCTCCATTGCATTTTCATCCCGTTCGTCGCCAGTGTTTTGATGGCCGTCCATTTCTGGCGCATCCGGCGGGACGGTTTTTCGGGTCCCTCGTTATAAAAAACCTTTTCAGAATCGAGGCACTGTTCCATGGCAGAGGTTGCTCGCGAAAGGAAGCTTCCGGTTGACGATAAAATTCATACGTGGCCGCATCTGGTGCGGATGGAGTTTCTCGTCACGTTATTCGTGCTTGTCGCACTGACGCTCTGGGCCCTCACGGTTGATGCTCCATTGGAGGAACCCGCCAATCCGACCCGTACGCCAAACCCTTCGAAAGCGCCGTGGTATTTTCTTGGCCTGCAGGAAATGTTGGTTTACTTCGATCCCTGGCATGCCGGGGTGGTGCTGCCGAGTCTGATCATCGTCGGACTGATGGTCATTCCTTACATCGACATCAATTCAAGGGGCAACGGGTATTACTGTTTCAAAGACCGTAAATGGGAGATCCTGACGTTTTTTCTCGGCTTTCACATTTTGTGGATTACCATGATCATGATCGGCACATTCTTCCGCGGTCCGGGGTGGAATCTTTTCTGGCCTTGGCAAAAGTGGGATCCGCACAAGGTGGTAGCATTGACGAACGTCGATCTGCCTTACCTCGTCGGATTAAGAGACTACTGGTGGTCCGCGGTGTTCAGTCTGGTGATGATCGGGATTTATTTCATCGCGACCATTGCGCTTTTTTATTTTTTTGTTCTCAAGGTCAAAGGAAAAGCATTTCTCGAACGCTGGGGGCTGGTACGTTTCTCGATTACGGCAGTTTTGATTTCGCTGATGCTTGCGCTTCCCGCCAAAATGGCTTTACGGCTGCTTTTCAACGTTAAATACATTCTCGTTACGCCCTGGATTAACGTCTAGATGTTTTACGTCGCAAAGATCCTCCAGGCGTTGGGACTCGCCGATATGGGCTATGCCTTGTTTGTGGGGATTGTGCGCAACGCTTCAATGGCTGAAGAAATCGTCTTATCACTCATTGGTCTCGGAGTATTTTCTTTGGGACGGGTACTCGAACGCAAGGTCGTGTAAGGGAGTCGGCATGGCAGAGCGAGGAGTCGACTTAAAAGAAGAAAAGAAATCTTACGGCAGTGTTTTTGTCATCGGCGTTGCTCTCCTGGTGGCGTTGTCTTTGTGGGCCTATTGGGACGACAACATTACGCGGCGACCGTGGAAGGGTGTGCAGGCGCGCTTTTATCGACTCGATTACGGCAAAGCTAAAGCCGCCTACGACGAAGAAGATAAGAAATTACAGGACGACCCAAAGTATCAAGAATTGAGCAAGAAACTGTCCGATGTCCAGACCAGCTTGGCGCGGGGAGAATTGGCCAAAAGACTTCAAGCGCTAGAGCAGGAGGAAGCCAAAGCCACGGTTGTGTTCAAGGACAAGGACCAGGAAGTCAAATTTATCAAGAGCGAGCTCGAAGAAGCCTGGTATGAGCATGATCACGCGGTCCAGGAAAAAAGAAATCCCGCGCCCTACCTCGAACAAATCAAGCAGCTTGACGCCGAGCAGGCAAAGCTCGACCCCGAGGTAGAAAAAGCGCAAGCGCGTCGCGACCAGCTTAGGGAAGAAATCAAAAAGATAAAATCGAGCGGGAAAGATCTCGAGGACGAACTCGCCAAGATGTCTGCGGATCGCGATAAGTGGGTCCGGGTGATGGAAAATGACACTTTTAAGCTCGGACCGTTCTCCTTCTATAAAATTCCAAAGATTCAGCAAGTCTCACTCAACGAATTCGATCGCAATCGCTTCGATCAGCCTGTCGCGCGGGTCGACCGGTGCCAAACCTGCCATCTCGCAATCAATCGGCCCGGCTTTGAGAAGGAGCCGAATCCTTTCAAAACTCACCCGCGCCGCGAAGTCCTGCTAGCGGATAACGCTCATGCGCCGGAGAAATTTGGCTGCACGACT
>JBIOXP010000157.1:0-11840 GCA_044869705.1 Binatia bacterium
TCGTGAGCTTCGTGTGTCCTTTAAAAAGCCGGGTGAAAAAAAGTCGATTCACAAAAGTGTCGCCTCCGAAGATCAATCGGAGGTCCAGTCCGAATTCCGTCCGTGATGAGCGGCGCTGGAACACCGCTAAAAAAAACGCCGGAATGACGGACTCGCAGAACTACGAATATCCAAGCCATCCCATTTTGATCTTCTTTAGACAAACGTAATCTCATGAACACTTCGTGGTGAAGACGCCCGATACGAGAATGAACAAACCCATAAAGCTTTCCATTGGCGCGACCTCCAAGCGCGTCGACATCGCCAACATCGTTGCCTTCACTTTTTTCAACAATGTCGATTTGCCGCCCAAATCCGAGCTTCATGTCGCGATGGGTTGGCGCGATTCCGAGCTCGGTGGCACCGGTCCGGCGACGCTCGTGGGGCGAAAGAAATACGATTTCGGCTTTGGCAATCCTGTCGGGCTTGCCGCGATGGCTTACCTGGGCCGCGGCTTTTATAAAAATAAAATCCCGCTCCGCGCCATCGGGGTATTTCCAACCTGGGATCGATTGATCTTCGCCGTGCGCCAGGAAACTGGCATCGAGTCGATCGAGGACGCGATTAAGAAAAAATATCCGCTGCGGATATCCACCCGCCGCAGAATAAAACTTCAGACCACGATCTATGCCATCGAACAAGTGCTCCAAGCTTACGGCACGAGCTTTCGTCAGATCGAGCGCTGGGGCGGCAAAATTATCGAAGCGCCGAACCCCAGCGGCCCCGAGCGCAGGGATCATATCGAATCCGGCAAAGCCGATGCAGTGTTCGACGAAGGCGTGAAAAGCTGGGGCGAGCGGGCGCTCGATGCCGGCATGCGCTTTTTGCCGATCAATGAGATCGCCGCGCGCCACATGGATAAAATCGGTTTTCCCAACGCGATGCTGACACCCGAGCATTATCCCAAGCTGGGAAATGCAGTCCGCTGTGTCGATTTTAGCGGCTGGACTTTTTTCTGTCACGCCGATTTGGCCGCATCCGTGGCCTACGGCATGGCGCGAGCCATCGACCTGTGCCATGAGAAAATTCCGGTCGATCACTTCGACAAACGATCAATGACCATGACCGAGTTCTGCCGCGGCGGCGAAGCCGGTCAATTGAACATTCCTTTGCATGCCGGAGCAAAAAAGTATTTTCGAGAAAAGGGTTACCTGTGAGTCTAATTCGATCGTTACGCGCCATCGCTCTCGTCATCTCTTTGCTGTTGTCGTCGACCGATGCGGGAGCCGAGCTTTTCCGCGTTGCTCTTTCGACCAAAGATTTCGGTTATCTGCCGCTCTACCTTGGCATCCGCTCGGGATTGTTTGCCCAGGAAGGGCTGGAAGTTCAGTGGATCGTGGTCAACAGCAGTGTGGTCGTCACGGCGCTGATCGCCGGAGAAATCGACGTGGCGGGCATTGCCGGTTCTTCGATGCGCGCTGCAGCGCGAGGCGCGCCTTTGAAAGCGAATTTTTTTCCTTACGACAAATCGCTTTTTGTCTTGATGGGCGCTCCCGGTATCAAGCGAGTCCAGGATCTAAAAGGCAAAGTGATCGGCACTACCGGACCGGGCGCGACCACGGAGATTGCCGCCAGCATGGTCTTACAGCATCACGGCTTGGACCCCAAAAAAGATGTGACGTTCATGACCATCGGCGGCGCGGAGACCTCGCTCATCGCGATGCGCAATGGGACGATTCAGGCGCGTGCGTTCAATCCCGATGCGGCCTTCATCATGAAGAAACAGGGTTTCACCGAGCTCGGCGTCTTGGCGGACCTCGGGCCATGGCCTTGGGCAGGTTATTCGACTTCCGATGCGCATTTGAGCAATCGACGCGACAAGATCAAACGGTGGACCCGTGCGATGGTGAAGAGTTTGCAGTTCATGCTCAATCGCCGAGACGAGACATACAAGATTGCGCAGGCCGAATTCGGCCATCCCCGTGATGTAACCGAGGGCGCGGCAAATGTCTGCATCAAAGCCATCGATCCAGAGAACCCCGGCGGCGCGACGGACGAAGCGATGCGCAAAAATATCGAGCTCACGATCACCCAACCGTTGAAACTTAACGCAAGCCCGCCTCTGGCTCAGCTGGTCGATTTCACTTTGCTGAGGGAAGTTCATCGGGAGCTCGGTATTCCGGGACGAAGATAACAAACTGGGAGCCGCCGCTATGAGACAGTGCTATTACCGAACCGTCATGCTTCTACTGCTCTGCTTCCGGCCCTGCGTAGTTTCGGCGCAAACCGCCGAAGCGAAACTCGCAGCCCTGACGAAATTGCCGGCACTCGAACGACATGAGAAACTTTATGACCTGGCAAAAGCTGAAGGCGAAGCGGTGATCTACGCTAACATGGATGTTTCCGCCATGAAGCCGCTCACCGACGGTTTTGTAGCGCGTTATTCCGGAACCAGGGCGGCGAGCGTGCACTTTTCCGGCGCCGCAATCATCACCCGCCTGGAATCCGAAGCTCGAGCCGGCAAGCCGCTGTCCGACGTGATTTTGAGCGGCCAATTGGGAGTGCTCGCACTGATCGATAAGAAAATTGCCCTCCGCTATCGTTCGCCGGAACGGGAATTTTTCCGCGCCGGCCTCAAAGATCAGGACGGCTTGTGGACCGCCTACATGACCAATGTCATGGTCAGCGCGTTCAATACGCGGCAAGTCAAAAAAGACGAAGCGCCGCGCCACGTGAACGATCTCTTGAACCCGCGCTGGAGGGGCAAGCTGACGATGGACAGCCAGTCCTACGTTTGGTTCGGCACCATGCTTCAATATCTCGGCGACGAAGCGGGCTTGCGTTTCATGAAGCGACTGAACGAGCAGAACATCTCGCATCAACGCGGTAGGCGGCTTATGACCCAGCTTGTGGCCGCCGGCGAATTCGACATGGCGGTAGAAACCAATCTGAATTCCGTGCTGACCCTCGCCAAACAGGGAGCGCCCTTATCTTTTGCGCCGATTCAACCCTACTTCTTAAGCCCGAGTCTCGTCTTCATGAGCGCCAACGCGCCGCATCCGTACACCGCCGCATTATTTATCGATTTTCTCCTGTCCGAAGAAGGCCAGAAGATCGTCGTCAGCACTAATCGGATGCCGGCCAACAGCAAAGTCAAATCTCCCGAGAGTCAGCTTCTCGAGGGCCAGGACGTGCGCACGCCCGATATTTTCGATATAGGAAGAAATTACCAGGCGATCGGCAGACGCTATCAGGAAATATTTACCGGAGCGCGATAAAGACCGATTACATCGACGGCTGTTTGTTAGTCGTGTCTTCTGAGGCGAAGCCGAAGAATCTCGACGGAATCGGCCAAGATCCTTCGCTCTGCTCAGGATGACGGCATCGAATTGACTTATAATCCAAAAGGACGTGCCCATGCCCGCTAAAGCGAAAATCACCCTCGGCCTTCCCGACCATCCTCGCTGCCAGGCCATTATCGATGGCACAGTCGGCATCGCAGGTTACGAACTCGAGGTCGATCCGAACTTCACCAGCTCAGGCGAACGGCATTACAAGTACCTGCACGGACAATGGGACATAGGTGAAGTCTCGGCGGCGAGCTTGCTTCGCGCCATCGAAAGAGGCCAGCAACTCCTCGCGATCCCGGTTTTCTTCGAGCGCGGACCGCGCCAGCGCAATATCTATCATTGCGTCAATCATCTGAAGCATCCGTCGGAGCTCAAGGGCAAGAAGTTCGGCTGCTTTCGTTATGGCGCGACGGCGGTGGTTTGGGCGCGCGGCTATCTGCTCGACGCCCATGACATCAAGACCACGGACATGCAGTGGTTCGTTTCCGGCCGCGAAGTCTTTATCGGCCACGAATTGCCGGTAAAGGTACAGCGCATCGAGCCGCCGCCGCCCTTCGGTGAAGAAAAGCTCGTGTTAGCTAAAATGCTGAGTGCGGGAGAGCTGCACGGCGCCGTTGTCCCCGGCGACAACGGATACGCGGGATTCTTCGGCGGCGGCGAGACACCGAAGATGATGGCGGCTTATCCTGGCGTAAAACCGCTCTTCGAAGACAATCAAGAAATCATTGATTACGTGAAGAAGACAGGTATCAACCCGATCATGCACGTGCTGTCGATCCGCCGCGAGGTCGCGGAGCGCTTTCCCGATTTGCCTGGTAAACTGACGCGCGCTTTCATGGACGCCCGCGATGTCGCCGCGCAGTACATGTCGGCGGAGGAAATCGCCGGGTATGCGAAAGAGCGCCAGGTCCTGGGCGAGGACCCTTATGCTTATCTCATGGGCGACAACGAAAAGCGCGCGCTCGCGGCGATGAACCGCTATCAAATCGAGCAGGGATTGATGAAGACGATGTTACCGATGGATAATCTCTTCGTTGGACAGGTGCGAGGCTGAGGCCAATGGCCCGAGTGTGCTACATTTTCGCCGTCTTCATCTGTTGCACCGCGCGCGCTGCGGCGGCGTCTTTGGAAGACGGTGCCAAGACCGAGGGCGAAGTGGTTCTTTACAGTTCGCTCAACAACGAACAGATTGTCACGCTGGTCGAAGCATTCAAAAAAAAATATCCTTTCATCAAGCCATCTTTCTACCGAGGCACCAGCGAACGCGTTCTGCAGCGAGCTTCGACGGAAACCAAAGCCGGACGGTACGCGGTCGACGTCGCGACCGCGGCGGGGTTTCAACTCGAGCTCATGAAGGAATCGGGACTTACTCAGAAGTACGTGCCTCCCGAGGCGGCTTTCTATAACGAGGGTTTCAAAGACCCGGATGGCCATTGGGTCAGCGTGCATTCGCTGCTCAATGCTATGGCGTACAACACGCAACTCGTCAAACCGGGTGAAGCACCCAAAAGGTACGAAGACTTGCTCGCGCCCCGCTGGAAAGGGCGGCTCGGTGTCAATCTTCAGGATCCCGAATGGTATGTGAACCTGCAGCGCCGCTGGGGCAAAGAGAAGGCGCGTAATTTCCTCAAAGCCTTGGCAGCCCAGCAGCCAGGTCTACGCGACGGCCACAACATCGCAGCGCAACTCTTGGCCGCCGGGGAGTTTCACGCGGTGAGCAATACTTACGCGCACATCGCGGCGCGCATCAAAAATCAGGGCGGCCCGGTACAGCATGTTTTCGACGAGCCGGTGATCACCTATGTTCATCCGATTGCGCTGATGAAAGCCGCGCCGCATCCGAACGCCGGAAAACTGTTGATCGGCTTTATCCTTTCCGCGGAAGGCCAACGCATGCTGCGCGATCAGGGCAGGATTCCCAGCCACCGCGATATCGATCCGCTGGTATTTTCGTTGCGCAACGTGAAACTTTTTGCCAGCGATCCGAAATTCGCCAAGGAATATGCTCCGGCGGGCGAAGAGATGCGGGCAATCTTCGGAGCACGATGAGTGAGTTTCTGTTTCTAGTTTCTACTCCTTGAACAGCGAACAACTAGGGACTTGAAACCGGAAACTCGAAACTGCGACTTGGTATGAATCTGTTCCCCGCAACCCGATCCACTCCCCTTCCCGGCGGCTACATGGGGAAGATTTTGCGCGTCGACTTGAGCCGCGGAAGCTTGCAAGACGAGAATCTTCCTGAAGAGCCGATCTTGAAAAAGTTTATCGGCGGACAGGCGCTGGCGCTTTATATCCTGCTGCGCGAGCTGCCGCTCGATGCGCCGCCGTTCGGGCCGGAGAACAGCGTGGTCATGATGACCGGACCCCTCACCGGGAACGGTTTCACCCCCGGTGGCACGAAGATGACGGCGGTATACTTGAGTCCGCTCACCGGGAAAACTCTTGGGCGCGGCGCCACCAGCGGTTATTGGGGAACTTACCTCAAGGCGGCTGGTTATGACGGCATCATCCTTAATGGCGCTTCGCCACGCCCCGTTTACATTTACATCAAAAACGGCCGCGCCGAGTTGCGCGACGCCTCTCCAGTTTGGGGTCTCGGCACGCGGGATACTGAAGATCGCTTGCGCGAGCTCCTCTGTGATCGCGACGCGCGCGTATTGTGCATCGGGCCGGCAGGGGAAAATCTGAACCGCGGCGCGATGCTGGCGAACGATTACAATCACTTCGCCGCCCATAGCGGCGGCGCCGTCCTCGGTTCGAAAAAGCTCAAGGCGATCGTCGTTTCCGGCACTCTGCGGCCGACTTACCGGGACAAGGCGCGATTGGTAGAGGCCGGCGCGCGCTGGCGCGCGGTATTGCAGCAACACGACGTCAAGAAAAAGAAAACTAAATACGGCCATGGCGATGCGTGGGGCGCATTGAATAATCTCAACTGGCGCAGCACCGATCTGCAGCCGGCGCATATCAAGGGCTTCGATCAAAACGAGGTTGTGCTCCGCCCTTGTTTCCAGTGCGCCCGCATGTGTCCGTGGGACGCCAAGCTCGGCGAAGGCGAGTTTAAAGGCACCGTGGTGCGCTTCAACGCCGGCGGTGAATGGCTCGATAGCTTTTTCAATCTCGGCATCAAAGGCAACGCGGTGCTCTACCTGGCCGAGAAGATCAACGATTTGGGTATCGAGTGCAGTCATTTTTCCTGCGCTGCGGGAGTCGCGTTCGAGGCATGGGAGAAGGGCTTGCTCGGTGCGGATCGCACCGATGGACTGACGCTCGAATGGGGCAACGTCGAAGCCGTTGACAGGCTTTTGGACATGGCGGCGCGGCGCGAGGGCTGGCTCGGCAACTTGCTTGCCGAAGGGCCGAAGCAACTCGCGGAAGCACTCGGCGGCGATGCGCCGAAATGGGCGGTGCACACCAAAGGCGGCACACCGGCGATGCACGAGTGGCGCCCGCTACTCGGTCAAATGCTGCGCGAACTGGTCGCGAGCGGCGGCATGAAGCCGCAGGGCGGCGGCTCGAAAAATCCGCCGCCGGATCTTCGCGATCAAGAAAAATGGGGCCCATTGGAAATGGACAATCCGGACGGCTGGGTTTGGTCCCACGTGCTGTCGGAACAGTATCGGCAATTCACCGGGATCTTCGGCGGCTGCTGGTTCGCTCAGGAGAGCCATAAAAAAGACGGTCTCAACAGCATCGTCGATGCCTTTAATGCGATTACCGGCTGGAATTTTTCCATCGACGACGCACTCCGAGCGGGACACCGAAGTATGATTCTCCAGAGTATTTTCGCCACTCAGCGCGGTTGGATCGCCGACTTTGACTGGCAGGATGTCGGCCC
This sequence comes from Binatia bacterium, assembly GCA_044869705.1. GTDB lineage: Bacteria > Desulfobacterota > Binatia > UBA9968 > UBA9968 > DP-20. Next base: position 7,165 of record JBIOXP010000157.1, read on the forward strand.
ACGATTTCTGGAGCCGATCCCAGATGGGAAATATAAGGGTTTCACGATTGCGAAATGGCTGCCGGACATGATCTGGGAGTATTACAGATTAAGCGGCCGTCACGCGCGCACCGGACGGCCGTTCAAAAACACTCTGGAGAAACTGGGGTTGGAAGAATTCTCGGACTGGGCGCAACTGGATTGAGTCACAGTTACATTTTACTTCAGTACTCCGCTCTCTGTCCTAATTGTCATTCTGAACGGAGTGAAGAATCTGTTTTTGTGTTTTGCTCCGAGATCCTTCAGTTTTCGCCTCAGGATGACGTTAACAAGCAAGCTTTCAAGATAACATACGCTGCAGTTAGACGACCATCATCACCAATTCCCCGACCTTCACGGCAGCTCTTCCAGCAGCCGACTTGCGCCCTTGATGGGATTACGGACCTGCAATTTTTTCTGCACTAGCCAGACCCGCGCCGCCACCGGATGCACCACGGGAACGCCCAGATCATTCTCCACCGCGACGATGTCCTTGAGTTGCCATGCGCCCGAGCCGAGCAAATAAATTCCTTGGGCGTTGGGAAACTTATTAAACGAGGTTTTCAGGTGCTGATAGATAGTGTCCGTTGAAATCTGGTCCGCCTCATAGGGCGTCGTATTCATCCCTTCCATGCCGAGCACTTCGAAACCGGCGTCGGTGAAATAGCGCGCGAACAGATCGTTGAGTTTTTTGTCGTTGAAGTAAGTGCAACCGACGAATCGTTTGATCCCGAGCGCGCGCAGCGCTTGAGCCTGAGAAATACCGGACGTGAAGATTGGTATTTTGTATCTTTCTTCCCAGCCGGCGACGATTTCCTGCTCGGCCTTGTGGCCCCGCACCATGAAGGGCGGCCCGCCTTCCGGATGGATCAGATCGACCCCGATCTCGGCGAGTTCTGCGACTTTGGCATTGTAAGCTTCGAGCGCGGCGAGATAGCCGCGCTCCGAATGTTCCTTGATGCCGGCATACATCGGGATGCAACCGACCCCTTCGGGCAGAAGCCGGATGAATTCGACCAAAGACCCCGAGCCATAAGTAGGTTTCACTACTCCAACCGTTCCACGCCACGTTCCCGAAGACATAATCGACTCCTATTTTTTCAGCACCATAAACATACGCATCGGGCTGTTATGTTACGCCTCACCCCACGCTTCACGGCTCTTTGTCTCGTCTCGAGGCCTAATCCGGCACCTCTGTCCCTCTTGCGGAGTCCCTGAGCGGTGCTATAGCCTTGAAACTCTAGACTAGAACTATGACAAAGAGAATTCTCGTAGTCGACAACGAAGTCCGCTATCGGGAGCTTATCTCTCACCTGCTATGCGAAGCGAATTACGAAGTCGACGAGGCGGACGACGGCACGAGCGCTCTGCAACTACTTACCGAAAAAAACTACGATCTGATGATTTGCGATGTCGTCATGCCCCGTCTCAATGCCTTCGATATCCTGGAGTACATAAAAGCCAACTCGTTGTCGACTTTGGTCGTTCTCATCACCGGACACCCTTATCTGCTCGCCGATAAAGGCCTCGGCCATCTGACCTCGTTTACGAAGCCCTTCAACATGTACGACCTGCTGCACAAGGTGAATGAGATGTTGGGAAAGCCATTGCCCTAATCTTCCTATTGGGCCTCAACCTTCGAGCACACCGAGCAGTTGGAATTCGTACGCGCCAACGGAACTGAAGCCGTGCGAGGAGATAACCCTTACTTTCAGATAGCGCGCCTCGACGGGTGGAAACTTGAACGGTTGGTATGGGTCTTTGAAGAACCGGACGTTCTCGGTGTGAAATTTGCCGATGGATTCGAACTTACCCGTAGGAGAATCACTTCCCGCCAGCAGCTCGAATTCCTTTAGGTTCCAGCTCTCCGTACCCAGGATCAGTACCTTGAAGGTATCAAATTTTGCCGGTTTCTCGTCTTTAAATCCGTAAACCGCCCAGCTGCCCGTAACACCGATGTCGATGTACTGCCAAGTTTTCTCGTCACCATCGATCGTGTAAGGCCAACGATCATTGGTGGCGGCAACTACATGACCGCCGTTTTCCGCAGCGAGAAGATTCACCACCGCTGCTGAAGCTTGTGCCGAAGGCGCCGGCTTACCTTCAGACCCGGCCGGGTTCGGGCCAACGGCGCGACGCCCTAGCAGGCTTGGTTCGTCGGATGAAGCCGCCTGCCCCTGGTTTTGAACCTTCGGCGCTTCTTTGTCCTTCCTCAAAAATCCTTGCTGAAACAACAAAACCAAACCGATAGCGGCCACAGCTCCGGTGACCGCGGCCGCGCCGGAATGCTTCTGCCACCACGGGTCCGAGCGTACTTCGCTTCCGACCAGCGCCCGGCGCATCTTTGGTGGCGGTGCGGTACGATCAATTCTCGCGGCAACGCTCTTTAACAACTGCTCGAACTCACGATGGGAGATCTCGCCTTGCCACTCCGAGAGATCAGCCGCTTCGATTCGCTTGAATTCGAGGGGGATCGGCGCATCGTCGATCATCGCGGGCACCAGGGTGCCACGCTCCGCACCTTCCGCCGCTTCCGTTTTTACCCAGCGCGACGAAACCGAATGCTTCGACCAGAGAACAACGACACAGCGAGCCGCGTTTAATGCGCTCTCGATCGTCTCGTCGAAAGACTGCCCGGGCGGAATCTCTCGGTCCCACCATACAGACCAACCCTGGCGCGAAAACGCATTCGCGAGGAGCTCAGCTTTATCCTTATCGGCTCGCGCATAGCTGATGAAAATATCACTCATGCGGGCTATGATGATTCCATGCGGAAAAGAATTCAATCCGAAGTCCGGGACACTTTATAGGCCCGCGTCTAGATTACTCCCGATTTAGAAAACAATTACAGACGGTTCTTCGAGAAAACGCGCTCGTTCTTTCAGATCAATACGGCATAGTGATTGCTGGTAGCGTTGTGCAACCAAGGAGGATTTATGAATACCGACATCGCAGCGCAGCGGATTGGCGCCGGAGCGGCCGCAGGTTTGGTTGGAACTGCACTACTCCAGGGATTAATGGCAGCCAGCCAGAAATGGGCACCCGGAAGCTTGCCGCCGATCAAACAAGATCCCGGCGAGTTCATGGTTGAAAAAGCCGAGGAGCAGTTACACGACACAGTGCGCGAGGCAATTCCCGAGCAATTAGCAAAAGCCGCGGCCAAATCGTTGGCGTTTGGTTATGGCACGACCTTCGGCGCGCTGTATGCCACCTCTCGTCCGGAGACAAAGAATCTGTTACTGGAAGGCAGCGCCTTGGGTTTAGCCGCTTGGGGAGTGGGATATCTCGGCTGGCTCCCGGCGAGCCGCCTCATGGCGCCGGTGACGGAGCAAAAGCCACAGCAAATTATCGGACCTATGCTGAGTCACATCCTATTCGGCATCGTGACCGTCGGGCTGTATCGTGTCTTTCAGCGACTGTCCTGAGAGCGAAGAATTTTTTTCTTTCATCGTAATTGAAAGCCGATGGCGAGGTATGACGACCCAAAGGCAGCGCGGCTGGGCCTTTCTGTTCGGAACGCTCACCACAATTCGCTTGCGCCGCGACGTTTTCAGGCGGTCAGCATCCAGATAATTGTGAGGAGACCGGTAAATCACACGTTGCCCACAACTTTGCTTGCGCGCAGGTCTCATATTCTGTTGCCTCTTGCCCCGTCGGTACTTTATTATTCGTAGAACATTTGCAGTTCGTATGCAGAACCGTATCAGCTATTTCCTCATCTCATTGTTTCTTTTCACGCATCGGCTGGTCAATGCCCAGGCGCCGGCTTACGAGTCGCAACCGAGCTCTCCAGATGCATTCACGGGCTCTCATGTCAGCCCGTTCGTTTACATCATCGTCATCGCGCTCATCGCTGTTATTGGAATTGTGCTTTACAAGGTTTATTCGTCGAGGAACAAAGAAACCGCGCATTTTCTCGAGAATCAGCCCAAAATAGAACCTGTTCAAGGCCCCTCCAGCGTGCCGAGACCTGCCGCCGCGACCGGGAGCATTTTTATCTCGTATCGGCGCGATGACAGCGCGGATATCACAGGCAGGATCTACGACCGCCTGGTGCAGCATTTTTCGCGAGACAATGTTTTCAAAGACGTAGACTCGATTCCACTCGGGATCGATTTTCGCCAGCACCTCGAAGGGGCGTTGAGCCAATGCCGCGTGTTGCTCGCGGTGATGGGCGAGCGCTGGAGCGGAACGGACGCTAGCACGTCAAGACGCAGGATCGATGATCCGTCGGATCATGTGCGACTCGAGCTCGAGCTGGCGCTGGCGCGAAATATACCGGTCATACCGGTGCTAGTGCGTAATTTTTCCATTCCTGCGCCAGACAAGCTCCCCCAGTCGCTACAATCCCTCGCCTATCGAAACGGTATCAATGTACGGCCCGATCCCGATTTTCACGGTGATATGGATCGTCTGATCAAAGGAATTGGTTCGCACGTAAACAGATAAGCTTACCTCTAGCTCGGCAATTCTCGGGAAATGCCAGGGGACTCTTATGGGTTACCTTGAGGACTTGATCTTTACGTTGTCCCGAGAACGTCGAATTGCCTCGTACAAGGTCGAAAGCGTTTTGCGATGGGTTCGCCGCTTGGTCGGAGGATCGACTATCGGTTTTTTGTTTTTCTTGAGTCCCTTATTAAGGGTTTCTTAGCGTCCGG
>JBIOXP010000158.1:0-9479 GCA_044869705.1 Binatia bacterium
GCAGTTCCCCGCGGGCACTATCGATATGCGCGCGCTCTAGATCTGCCTGTCTAGTCGTCATGGACCATGTTGTCATTGTTGGCGGTGGTTTTGGCGGCCTCTCCGCCGCGCAATCATTAAAGAAAGTTCCGGTTCGGCTCACGCTACTCGACCGGAGGAACTTTCATCTTTTCCAACCTTTGCTCTATCAGGTCGCCACCGGGTGGTTGTCTCCGGCAAACATCGCCTCAACCCTGCGTACCGCGCTCAGACATCAAAAAAATGCCAGCGTCGTGTTGGCTGAGGCCAAAGATTTCGATGTCGAGAGGCGCCGCGTGTTGCTCGACGACGGCGAGATCCAATACGACACGCTGGTTCTTGCGACCGGGTCAAGCACCCATTATTTCGGCAACGATCGTTGGGCGGCGTATGCGCCTGGACTCAAAACAGTCGAAGACGCGACAGAAATCCGCCGACGAATCTTGAAGGCTTTCGAGGCCGCGGAGAGGGAAAGCGATCCTGCCAAGCGCAAAGCTTTGCTTACCTTTGCAATCGTCGGAGGCGGCCCGACGGGCGTCGAGTTGGCGGGCACTCTTGGTGAAATCGCCCACGATACGCTTAAAAACGATTTTCGCAATATCGATCCCGCCACGACGACGATTCTATTGATCGAAGGGGGCGAGCGCATTATTCCGAGCTTCGATCCAACATTGGCGGAAAAGGCAGCCAACACGCTTCGAGGGCTCGGTGTCACGATTCTTCGTAATGCGATGGTCACCGACGTCGGCGCCGAATATGTTACTGTGAAACATGAGAACACCACCGAGCGCGTCGGTTGTCATACAGTGATCTGGGCGGCAGGGGTCAAGGCATCGCCGCACGGCCGGCTCATCGCCAGCAAAACCGGCGCTAGCGTCGATCGTGGCGGTCGGGTCGAAGTGGAACCGGATCTCACGGTGAAAGGACATCCGGAAATATTTGTCATAGGTGATCTGGCCAACTATTCACATCAAACCGGAAAACCTCTTGCCGGCGTTGCGCCCGTGGCCATCCAGCAAGGCCGCTATGTCGCCCAAGTAATCGCGGCAAGGTTAAAAAACCAAACAGTCCCGCCGTTTCGCTATCACGATCATGGCTCCATGGCGATCGTTGGCAGAGGAACGGCAGTGGCGGAAATGGGGCGCTTTCGTCTCTCGGGATTTCTGGCTTGGCTCGCATGGTTGTTCGTGCATCTGAGCAATTTGATCGAGTTCGAGAATAAGCTCCTCGTGCTGATTCAGTGGGGTTGGTACTACATGAGCCGTAACCGGGCCGCGCGTTTGATCACCAATGATTTCCCGTCCGCTGAAGAACGCCAACACGAGCGGCGCGCCATCGGTCATAAATAAATACCCAAAAAAGCTGCCTTCATTCACGATTTGGCCGCTTGGAAAATGGCCTGCGCCAATTTCTTCTGGGCGGCATTTACATCTTGGCAATTCAGAAGTTACGGATTAGGATCGTGTGGCCCGGCTATTTGCGAAAAGCGCGTCCAATGCGGAGGGAATCTTATGGAAACTGCCACTCCTTCATTCCGCCAAAACGAGTTCGAACTTGGAACCGAAGAGCAAGTTGAAAAGCTCGTGGGCGATATCGGCCGCGTGATTCGCGATGCGGACCCCGGACGCCGTGCCGGATTAAAGGAACTCGCGGAAACTCTTCTTCACGAAGAGATCGTCTCGATCCCGGAGCAGCCTCAGGCTGACGCTGCTGAAGCGACAGCGGTGCGCCGGCGCGCCAATCCGTTGGCCGCCGGTATCTTGTTGGGAGTCTTCGGCATGGGGCTCGCGATAATTGTTCCGTTCATTGGTCTCACGCTCGGTGCAATCGGCCTGATCCTCGTACTTTGGGGCGGCGTGATCAGCTGGTCGCGGAAATAGTTCAATTTTTGCAAGGAACGGCCGCGGAACCGTTATCGGCTAATTGTTGCAATCGCAGCCAAAGAGAAAATCCCCCGTCGTATTTCGAACATCGGGAAATCTAGCGTCGGCCTCTTTGTCATCTCGAACACAGCGAGAGATCTCGTTTCCGCCAGTAGAAAGAAGGATTCCCGCGGCGCTCGAAATGACGATAGTCGTGGAGTTCTCGTGCTTGAAGCAAATTATCTTTGCTAGCGGGGATTGAAGTCGCTCAAAACCAAATCAATCACCGTAAGCTTGCGTTCGGCTTCATGCCTGAGAGCATTTTCTATGGCAGGTTTGATCTGCCCGGGTTCGCTGACACGATAGCCATAACCGCCGTGGGCTTTGCCGTAATACTGGTAATCGGGTCTGGGCGCGATGTTGGCGCCAAAGTGAACGCCGGTTTGTTTCGCCGCGCCGGCGGGAAAATATTTGATCAAGCTGGTTTCCATCGATAGATAACGGCCGTTGTTGAATACCACCGCATGAATCGGCAAGCCGTATTCCTCCGCGACACCCAGACATGACGGGACCGCATTATAGTGAAACGCGCCGTCACCGATCAGCGCAAAGACGGGCCGATCCGGCAAGGCGAGCTTTACCCCCAAAGCATAGCTAAGACCGACGCCCAAGCCGCCGGTGATCCGCGCGAAGTAGGATTGCGGCTGACCACGCGGAATCGTTTCCTGGATCAAGTTACGATACACCGTGGTCTCTTCCGAGATCACCGCGTTTTCCGGCAGCGCTTCAGCGAGGGCGTGGCAAGCCCAGCGCGGATCGATCGGCGTTTCGTTGGCATGCTTTCGCGCATCGTCTTTCAATTTGCCGAAATAGCTATCGTGGCGATCGCGTACGCTGGCCAGGCGCTCTTCGTAAGCGCTCCGGTTGGCGGCGACATGCTCGGACGATTTGGCCTTGTTGATGAGTTTCTCGAGCGTCGATGCCGGCGGCGCGATTAACGCGAGATCGAGGTTGTAGCCCCAGTAGGGCAGGCGCGAATTGGGGTACTCATCGCTGATCGAGATGATTTTCGCATTTTTCGGAGTCTTGCTTGCCGGATACCAAGGCGTGACGGCATCGACCATCAAAACCAAATCCGCCGCATCGACGACTTTGGCGTCGTGATGCAAATAAAGGGGATGACTCCGCGGGAAATTCATGAACGCGGGACGATAGGTTTCCATCACCGGAATGGAAAACAGCTCACAAAGCTCGACGAAATACTTAAAGGCGCGCGGATCGCCGCCGACGTGTTCCGTGAGCGCCACGGGATTTTTGGCTGTGGCAATGAGGCTCAATGCCTTGTCGATGGCGCCATCGTTCAGCTCGTGCGCGCGGACGACCTCATTGGGCTTGCCATGATCGATGAAGCTGACCTCCTCCATCATGCATTCGAAGGGAATGCCGATCAGCACGGGCCCGGCGGGCGGCTCGGTGGCAATCCGCACCGCGCGCTCGATCGTCGAACCGAGCAGTTCGGCCGAGGAAATGCGATCGGCCCATTTCACACAGCTTCGCAGCAAGTCAGGCGAGCCGCCGAGATCGGTCAAGTCGTGCAGCCACTGGCCGCCCGGATCGGCGACTTTGGTGTTCTCGCCGTACGCCGCGATCTCACCGCTCACGATCACCATGGGGGTGCGCTCGTGCAGCGCGGCGCGTAAAGTCATCGCGGCGTTGAGCGGTCCGGCGGTAGCGTGCAGCATTACCACCTGAGGACGATGGGTGACTTTGGTATAGCCTGCCGCCATGGCCACAGCGACCGCTTCATGGCGACAGTTAATATATTTCGGTTGCTCAGCGCCGCGCGCCGCTGCTTCCGCGAGGGCTTCCCAGACCGGCGGCCATTCCGACCCCGGCGAGGACAGAATGAATTCGACGCCGCTTCGTTCGATCGCTTTGAGCATTGCTTGTCCGCCATGCATGAGGATTCTCCTTTTTTCGACATGGGACGTGATTCATTACACGACGAAGGATACCAAGAGCACGAACCTAAGCGCTTCCCGGATTTCGCTGCGCTCCATCGGGTTACAAGCCGCGCCGTTATCCGGTTATTCCCCCACCTCTTTCCTCCCCCGCGTTGCGGGCGTGGAGGAAGGAGGCGGTGGTACTCGTTTTCTCATTTCCGCCATGTATCCGCCGGCCTCCAGACTTTGCACCACGGATGTGACCATTACCTGATCGAGGTCGGTTTCTTGAACTTTGGGGTTGATGCGCGCAACCAACCGGCGGACGGTCTTCCACGCGTCGAGGTTCAGCCCAACTTCGATGTTCGGCATCTGGAGTTGCGCAACGCGCGCCGCCGCCTCGCCGTCTTCGTCTTTGCCGAGGCGGAGATTTCGCTTGAGTACCGCCGCGACGTCGCGTTTGTTGCCCGGCTCGAGAATGTAAAGGAGTGAGTCGATTAGGCCTTTTACGAGCGCGGTCATTGTTTCGCTGTTGACCACGGGCGACTCTTTCAAAGAACACATGACGGTCGCCTGATAAACCAGCTTTAGCGCCCCAGCGTCGGCCAAAGAGCGGGCGCCGGCGCGCTTGGCCATTTCACCGTAGCTGTAGGGCACGACCGCCGCGTCAATGTTGCCTGAGATAAGGGCTTGGACTTGCGTGCCAGTATCGCCAATGACACGCATGTTGAGCTTATACTTTTCGGGGTCGAGGCCGAGCGCGTCGAGTGCCACCATGGTCGATAACCAGGCGCCGCCGCCGATGCTTTGGACGCCGAAAGTCTTACCGCGCAGATCTTCGACGGATTCGATGCCCTTTCTGACGATGAGCTCGCGGGGCAGCTTGTTGTTGCCCGCGGCGAAACATCCCAGTTTCATCCCCGCCGCCGAGGAGCTGACGGCACTGCTCGGAGCTGCCCAGACGAGAGCGGCACCACCCGTCGCGAGAGTCGTCATCATGATTTGACCGCTGCGTGTCTGCAATACGGCGACATCGACGCCGTGCTTGCGAAACAATCCCCGTTCGATGCCAATCCAGAGCGGCGCCATGGTTTCATTGAAGCCGCCGTAAGCGATCAGGAGCGGGCCGGCGGCGGATGCCGCCGATTGCAGACAAATCACCCCGATCAGAACGATTGCAAGCCCGCTTCCGTGCAGAATTTTGCTGATGCTTGGCGTGCGCATTATTGATTCCTCGGCTGCTCCTACCACACCATTAAGCGTTTGCCCAGCCCGGGAGTCTTTGCCGCAGCGCGATTATGCTTCGAACCATTGACAACCGAGACTGCTGGCGAGATAAGATTCGCTCGCCACGATAAATGGTGGATTGGAGGATTTATTGTGAAATGTCGCGCTCTGTTTCCGGTTCTGTTTGCGCTGGTGATGACGACATCGCGGGTAAGCTCCGCGCAGGACACGATTCCGTTCGTGCCTTCGCCGATGCACGTCGTGCAGAGAATGCTCGAGGTGGCGGAAATCCAAAAGAGCGATATTCTTTACGATATGGGAAGCGGCGATGGTCGAGTTGTCATCGAAGCCGCGAAAAAATACGGCATCCGCGCCGTGGGCGTAGATCTTAACGCCGATTTGGTCGCGAAAGCGCGCGAGAACGCGGCGAGAGAAGGTGTCGATCACCTGGTCGAGTTTCGCGCTCAAGATGGTCTTACCGTGGATATTTCCGAGGCTACGGTGGTGACGCTTTACATGTTCAAGTGGTTCAATAATGCTTTGCGTCCGAAGCTGCAGCAGTTAAAACCGGGTGCCCGAGTGATCGCGCATGATTTTGATATCGACGAATGGAAACCAACCCGGATCGAATACGTGAAATCGCCGGAGGATGGCTCGGATTACGCCGAGTCCCGTACGCTCTATATCTGGATCGTCGGTATTGCGCCGCCAATGCCGTGATGAAATTTCTGGATCACCACAAGAGACACAGAGGGGAACCTTGGGTGGTCAAGTATAAACGAATCATCTTTGCTCTGTGAACTCCTGGCCTCTGTGGTAAGTCCGTTTCAGGGCAAGATAGCTCGGTAACAAGGAGGTATGTCATGACCATCGCCTATGATCCGTCGGGCCGATTTGAAATTAAAACGTGGGACACGGAGTTTCGCCGCATACCGACGCGGACTTTGATGGCGCGGGTGTATCAGCCGCAGGGCGGCGGACCTTTTCCGGTGCTTTTGGATCTGCACGGTGGCGCTTGGAACAATCAGGACCGGACCGCGAACGCCATGATGGATGAGGCGCTGGCGAAGAGCGGGATTCTCGTGGTGGCGATCGATTTGACGCGCGCGCCGGAAGCGCCTTACCCGGCATCGATTCAGGATGTCAATTACGGTGTGCGCTGGCTAAAGCAGAGGGCGCGCGACTGGAATGGCGATCCCACGACGATCGGCGCCCTCGGCAGTTCCAGCGGCGGTCACGAAATCGAGGTTTGCGCCATGCGGCCGCACGATCCGTACTATTGCGTGCACAAGCTGGCGGAAGCTCCCGATCTCGATGCGACTCTCAATTACGTCGCCACACGTTCGCCGGTAAGCGATCCGTATGCCCGCTATTTGAATGCCGAGAAACTTGGCCGCGCCGAGATGGTGCAAAACAGCAAAAACTACTTCAATCCGTGGGACACGATTCACGACGGCAATCCGCAGGAAATTCTCGACCGTGGTGAAAAAGTTATTCTGGTGCCGCTCCTGGTGATGCAGGGCGAGCTCGATGATAACGTTCGGCCCGCAGTGCAGGAAAAATTCGTTGCGTCTTATCGCGCCGCGGGCGGCGAGTGTCAGTATGAGCTCTTTGCAGGCTGCGAGCATCTCTGGGTGCGCGAGCCTGGACCGCAGACCGACCGCGCGCACGAAACCGTAAGACAATTTATTGCGCGACAGTTGAAGGCGAAACGGTTGGCGGCGTGATTAGGGCGCCCGGCCGCTCGCCGGTACTTTTTTATCTACCGGCGAACCGCCGGTGATCGACCATCAGTCAGCGATCCTGCACGACTTTGATGCCGGCTTTGGCAAAAATTTCCGCGGCGGCATCATTACGGATGCCGGATTGAAGCCAAACCGAGTGCGGTTTTTTGGCCAGGATGTCTTCCACGTGGCCGGTCACATCGTGCGAGCGGCGGAACACATCGACCATGTCGATGTCGCCGGGAACGTCGACTAATCGGCGAAAAACTTTCTCGCCGAGAATCACCGTCGCGTCGGGATAATAGACCGGTACAGGGACGATTTCGAAGCCGGCTTTCTGGAGATACGCCGGCACGTAGACCGAGGGTTGATCCGCTTGCGCGTCGGTTTTTATGCCGAGCACCGCGATGCGCTTCGTCGCTCGAATCAACGCGCCGATCTCGTCAGTTTTCTCGATCAAATTGTCTTGCCAGCTCATAACGGATTCTGATTTCCTTGGCCGTCAGGATTTGTTGTTCACTAAACTTGACGATCGGAACATGGCGTAATAATTAGCCGATTACTTCCTGTCTCATACAATATCAATGCAGAGGAACCAACTCCATGGCTGAACAAAAAGCTGTCGGTACAGCGGTGCCGCGAGCCGAGGGCGCTGCGAAAGTGAGCGGCGAGACCCTTTATGCCGCGGACGTCAAATTGCCAGGTTTGCTGTGGGCGAAATTTCTGCGTAGCCCGCATGCTCATGGCTATATTCGAAATGTCGACACCGCGAAGGCGGCGAAAGTTCCCGGAGTGCGGGCCATCATTACTGGCGCTGACGTGAAAGGTTTTCTTATCGGCAAGCAGATTCGCGACATGCCGGTGCTGTGCTGGGACAAAGTTCGCTTCATCGGTGATCGAGTGGCCGCGGTGGCTGCGGAAAGCGCCGAAGTCGCGGAGGAGGCGGTGCATCTGATCGACGTCGAATACGAGCCGCTGCCGGCGGTCTTCGACCCGCTTGAAGCGGAGAGTCCGACCGCGCCCCAGCTTCACGACGACGTCGGCGTCTATGACGGGGGCCCGAAACAGCTTCTCGCGACGGATCTCCACAACGGGCTGACGCGGCTTTCATGGAAGAAGGGCGACATTGAAAAGGGCTTCGAAGATGCGGACTTGGTCTTGGAGCACACGTTTAGAGTCCCCGCGCGTCATCAAGGCTATCTCGAACCCCACGCGGCGAGCCTCGCGATCGAGCCGGACGGCCGAATTGAAGTTTGGGCATCGGTGAAAAATCCCTTTGGGGTGCGCAGTCAGTTGGCGAAATGTTTGTCCATTCCCGAAGAGCGTATCCGCATGCACCCGGTCAATGTCGGCGGCGAGTTCGGCGGCAAGGGCGACGGTGTCGATTTACCGGTTTTGTATTTTCTCGCGCAGAAAACCGGCAGGCCGGTAAAAATAGTGATGAGCTACGCCGAAGAACTATCGGCGAGCAATCCGGCGCATCCGACAGTGATTACGATCCGAAGCGGCGTCAGGCGCGACGGCCGCATTATCGCGCGCAAAATACGCGCGGCGCACGCGAGCGGCGGGTACGGCGCGCTCAAGTCCAACAGCTCGCTTGCGACCTGGCATTATGCCGGCGGACAGTATCGGATCGACAACACCGATATCGAGTTTCTGCAGATCTATACCAACACGGTTCCGGGAGGCTATTATCGCAGCCCGGGAGCCGTCGCCACGGCTTTCGCCGTCGATTGTCACACGGACATTCTCGCTCAGGAGCTCGGAATGGATCCCGCCGAGTTCCGCCTGAAAAATTTTCTCGGCGAAGGCGAAGCCGATGCGGTCGGCCATGAATTGCACCATGTGCGCTTTCAGGAGGTGCTGCAAGGCGCCCTCGACGCTGCCGGCTGGAAAAAGCCCAAGAAGCGCAATCACGGCCGCGGCATCGCTTTGTCCGGCAGACACATTAGCGGCGGCGACACCGGCGTGGTGCTGAGCGCGGATAGCGACGGCGGATTTTCCATTGTCAGCCCGAGCATCGATCAGGGCTCGGGTACGCACACGATTCTGCGCCAGCTCGTCGCCGATCAGATGAAAGTACCGATCGATCGCGTGCGCGTTGTCATCGGTGACACGGATAGCGCGCCTCGGGATGGCGGTATGAGGGCGAGTCGCATGACGTACGTCGCCGGCAACGCGATCATGCAAGCGGGCGAAAAACTGCGCCAGCGATTGCTCGATGAGGCGGCGCGTATGCTCGAGTGCAGAGCGGCAGATGTGGAATTTGCCGACGGGCAGTTTTCCTTGCGCGAAGATCCCGCGCAGGAATTATCGCTCCGGCGCGTAGTCGCGCAAGCAACGCAGTCACTGCAGGTGACGGTTTATGAGGACTATCCGTATCCCGAAGATATTTCCTATATCTGCGCGCAGGTAGCCGAAGTCGAGGTGGATCCAGCTACGGGCGCCACGCGAGTGCACCGGGTAATCAGTGCACACGATGTCGGAACCATTATAAATCCCGTGACGCATCAGGGCCAGATCGACGGCGCGGCCATTATGGGGATGGGGCAGGGAATTATGGAAGAGTTGGTAATGGACGCTGGAAAAATCACCAACAACAATTTGGGCGATTACAAACTGCCGTCGGTGAAGGACATTCCGGAGCTGAAAACCGTCTTGATAAAATCGACCGGCGGCGTCGGGCCGCTCGACTCGAAGCCGAT
>JBIOXP010000159.1:0-2270 GCA_044869705.1 Binatia bacterium
CGCTCGACGACGCGTCTGCCGTTCTTGCTTCGGCCACTATCAGGGTTTATCTAATGAGACGGTCACATGGATGCCATTCTGAGCCAAAGGCGAAGAATCTAGTTGCTGCCAGTTACTACGGTCAGATCCTTCGGCTGCCCTCAGGATGACAACATAAATCGGTTTCCGCTGAGAACTGATTCAAACTACATTAGGACGTTCAAGAGTCGGCCTCCAAACACCAGGTCACGTCCCTGCGCAATGAATCCGAATCTCGTGTAGCTCACCGATCTCGAACCGATCCCCCGGCCATATCACCGTAGTCGATCCGTATTCCTCGACCACGATCGGGCCGATCTCGCTGAAACCTGGCTCGAGCGCATCGCGCTGGTAAATTTTGCTTTCGACCCATCGACCACCAAGATAAATTCGCCGCGTCGTCGGTTTTTGCGCTTTCCTTTCGGCGCGCGGCAACCGGGCAATTTCCGGCTGCTTCAGCCGCGCAAAAGCGGACAAGTGCAGCGCCTGAAATTCAGCCGGCGCTTTGGCATCCGCATGACCGTAGCGCCGCTTGTAATCGCGCTCGAAAGCGACGCGGATCTGTTCCGCGTCCTTCAATCCCGAAACCGCAACCTTGATATTATGGCGCTGCCCGCGGTAGCGCATCTCGGCGTGATGCTCGAAAAAGATATCCCGGGTGCCGAATTCCTTCTCCAGCGAATCTGCAGCATCGCTTTCCATCGCACGATAGATTTCCGTCATCTCCGGCACGCTTCTGTCGTCCAGAATTCCGACGAATGTTTTCGAGGTATCGATTCGCGCGTCGGCCAAAAGCATGCCGATTGCCGAGAAATTTCCCGGCTCCGGTGGAATGATCACCGTTGGAATCGCGAGCTCGTGCGCGAGAGCGCACGAGTGCAGCGGTCCGCCCCCGCCATAACTGAAAAGCACAAAATCCCGTGGATCGAGGCCGTGCTCGACGGAAATTTTCCGCATCGCCCCGGCCATGATTACGACCGCAATCGAAATCACTCCGTCCGCCATCTCAATCATGCCGGTCTCGCCGGCGTAGCCGAGCGGTACAGCGATCCGTTCTGCCAAGGCGCGTTCGGCGGCGCCAATGTCGAGCGGCATTTCACCGCCCAAGAAATTCCCCGCATTGAGCCGTCCTAAAACCAGATTGGCGTCAGTAATGGTTGGCGCGGTGCCACCGCGACCATAGCAGACCGGACCCGGTGTCGATCCCGCGCTCTGCGGGCCTACATGCAAACGATTTTGCGCATCAATCCACGCAATGGAGCCGCCGCCCGATCCGACTTCGACAATGTCGATGACCGCCGATTTAATCGGAAAACCTTTGACATAGCCGTTGACGTAATAAACGGAATTCACCGAGAAGCGGCCGTTTTCGACCAGCGCGCATTTCGCGGTCGTGCCGCCCATATCGAAGGCGACGACATTTTTGAACCCAAGCTTCTCGGCGTAAGCACTGGCGCCGATGCAGCCGCCGATCGGACCCGATTCGACTAAGCCAATCGCCTGGCGACAAGTGCGCTCGGCGGATAGTAATCCGCCGTTCGAGCCCATCATAAAGAGAGACCCATTGAAGCCTTCGCTCTTAAAGTCGCTGTCGAGCCGGCGGATGTACGTGCTCACCTGCGGTCCCACATAAGCATTCGCCGCGACTGTCGAGCAGCGCTCGTATTCGTACCATTCACGCGTCAAATCTGTACTAAAAGTAACGTAAGTGTCGGGCAACAGCTCCCTTAGCTGCTCCGTAGCGGTCTCCTCGTGAGTGGGGTTGATGTAGGAGTTCATGAAAAAGACCGCCACCGACTCGATGCCGAGTTTCTTGATGTCGTCGGCAAGCTTCTTTAAAGCTGCTCTATCGAGCGGCGTGACGACCTCACCCTTGCTGTCCAGTCGTTCCGGTACTTCGAAACGGAGCTCGCGCGGAATCAACGGTTCGTCACGCTGGTAATGCAAATCGAACGGATCGGGCCGATTTCCACGGGCGATTTCAAGAATGTCGCGGAATCCCTTGCTTGTCACCAGCGCGGTTTTCGCGCCTTTGCGTTGGATCAGCGAATTGATGACCAGCGTCGTGCCGTGATTGACCAGCGACGCTTCGGCGGGCCTGATCTTCGCCTTGTGGAAACACTCGAGAATCCCGTCCACCAGGTTGTCGTACGTGGTCGGACTTTTCGCATAAATCACTCGCCGACTTTCATGATCGAAGGCGACGAGATCAGTAAAAGTGCCGCCGATATCGACGGCAATGGCATAGGACA
>JBIOXP010000160.1:0-12988 GCA_044869705.1 Binatia bacterium
CCTGTAGAACGCCTCGGAGTCGATGCCGCGATTCTTTTCGCGGATATATTGCTCGTGCTCGAGCCCATGGGCATCGGTTTGGAATACGCGAAAAATGGCGGACCGGTGATTCATCACCCGGTGCGCAGCGGCAAAGATGTCGACGCTTTGAAGGAATTTAGCGCGGCGAAAGAACTCTCATTTGTTTACGAGGCCGTGAAAAAGATTCACCGGGCGCTCGATAACAAAGTGCCGCTCATCGGCTTTGCCGGTGCGCCGTTCACCCTCGCCTCCTATTTGATCGAGGGCGGTGGGTCCCGCAATTATGTCCATACCAAGAAGCTCTTCTACAGCGCGCCTGAAGCTTGGAAAAGGTTGATGGAACGGCTGGCGAACGTGGTGACGGATTATTTGAACTGCCAAATTGCCGCGGGCGCCGATGCGGTGCAGCTCTTTGACAGCTGGGCAGGTTGTCTTACGCCTACGGACTACGAGAACTTCGTGTTGCCTTACAGCAAAGCGGTCATTGATGGGATCACACCCGGCCCTCCGGTCATTCATTTCAGCACCGGTACCACGGGTTTATTAAAACAAATTCGTGCCGCAGGCGGCGATGTCATCGGCATCGATTGGCGGGTGAATCTCGACGAAGCCTGGAAAACAGTTGGTCACGATATCGCGATCCAAGGCAACCTCGATCCGGTGACGCTTTTCGCATCGCCAAAGGAGATCAAAGCGCGCGCCGGTGAAATTCTCCGCCGCGCCGAGGGTCGCGCCGGGCATATTTTTAATCTGGGTCACGGCGTGCTTCCTGAAACGCCTGTGGATCACGTGATCGCGCTGGTGGATGCGGTTCACGAACTGAGTTCGCGATGAAAGATCCTAACAACGGTTACCTACTTCTGCCCTCGTGTATAAACCGCTCGAATGTCTGATACGTGTCATGCCGAGCCCCGCGAAGCATCTCTCTTTATTCCCCACCGACGAGGTCCTTCGGCGTTCGCCTCAGGATGACATCGGCATGTTTTGGGACGCCGAGAGCAATCGTCATAATGTCTAGAATTTACGACGCGATTTTGCTCGTTGCGTTCGGTGGTCCGAGTTCGCCTGAAGAAATCCGACCTTTTCTCGCGCGTGTCACTAGAGGTTTGCGGATTCCGCCGGAGCGGCTCGAGGAAGTCGCACATCACTACCAAGCCGTCGGCGGTAAATCGCCGCTGAACGAAATCACATTCCGCCAAGCTGCCGCATTGCGAGAAGCTCTAGCAGCGGCGGATGTGCAGATCGCCGTTTACGTCGGGTTTCGAAACGCGGCGCCGTTTTTTGTCGATATCCTAAAGCAAATGCGCGCCGACGGAATACAGCACGCGCTGGGTTTCATTCTGTCGTCGCATCAGACCGAGGCGAGTTGGGAGCGCTACCAAAAAGATATTGCGAATGCCCGTGCGGAAATCGGCGAGCAGGCGCCTCGCGTCGATTATTGTCCTGACTGGCACGACCATCCGCTGTTCATCCAAAGCTGGGCGGAACGAATCGAGGCAGCCCTGGCTCAGCTGCCGTCCGAGCGGAGACCGTCCACGCCGATCGTTTTCAGCGCGCACAGTGTGCCTAGTGCGATGGCCGCGCAATCGCCATACGAGGTTCAGTTGCAAGAAACCGCACGATTGATCGCGAGAAGCCTCAACTGTTCGCACTGGACCCTCGCCTATCAAAGCCGGAGCGGCAGGCCCAGCGATCCTTGGCTCGAACCGACCGTCGGAAATGTCGTCCAGAGACTCGCAAAAGAAGGGCATACCGCAGTCGTCGTTGCTCCCATCGGCTTTGTCTCCGATCACGTGGAGGTTTTGTACGACCTCGACATCGAAGCACGGAAAATTGCGGAAGACCTTAGCATGCAGTTTCATCGTGTGCCTTGCCCGAATGACGATCCGACATTCATTCGAATGATCGCCGATGTTACGGCGCAGCAACTCAATCGTACCGAGGAACGAAGATAGAAGATGGCGGCTGGTGATCTTCGATCGTCCAACATCGACCCGCGATCAACGGCAGCATGAAGCGGATCGTTGTAATCGGCGGCGGCATCGCCGGTCTCGCCGCAGCACACCGGGTCCTGGAGCTCGCTCAAGAACAGTCTTTAGCGATTGATGTTACCCTGCTCGAAGCTTCGGAGCGCGTCGGCGGCTCTATCGCAACGGAAAGAATGGGCGATTTCCTCGTCGAAGGTGGCCCCGATTCCTTTATCACCGAAAAACCCTGGGCGCTGCGGCTTTGCGAGCGACTGGGTCTCACCTCTCGACTGGTAGCAACTCAAGACGCCTATCACAAGATTTACGTCGTAAATCGGGGAAAGCTCGTAGCACTCCCCGAAGGCTTTTTTCTTCTTGCGCCCACTCGATTCTGGCCTTTTGTTCAATCAGCGCTTTTTTCTTGGAGCGGGAAGTTACGCATCGCGGCGGAAGTTTTTGTGCCGAGAGGCAACAACCCCGTGGAGGAAAGCCTCGGTTCATTCGTAC
This sequence comes from Binatia bacterium, assembly GCA_044869705.1. GTDB lineage: Bacteria > Desulfobacterota > Binatia > UBA9968 > UBA9968 > DP-20. The sequence continues at coordinate 2,496 of JBIOXP010000160.1, forward strand.
GCCGGCGGTTCGGTGCCGAAGCTCTCGAACGCGTCGCTCAACCCCTGATCGGCGGGATCTACGCCTCCGATCCGGAGCAACTGAGTCTCACGGCGACTATGCCGCGGTTCAAAGAAATGGAGCGCTCCAAGGGTAGTATCATTCGGGCCATGTGGTCGGAGCAAAAGCGCCGTGCACGCGGCGAATCAGGTAGCGGCGCGCGCTGGAGCCTTTTTGTCACTCTAGCGGACGGAATGCAGGAACTCGTCAGTGCGATCAGACAACGGATGCCAAAAAATGCGATCCGACTCAACGCATCAGTGACAAAGTTAACTCGCAATGAGGAAAAGAAGAGCTGGAGTATCGCCGTCGGTCACGATGAAGCGATCACTGCGGACGCAGTCATCATCGCGGCTCCAGCTTTTGCGGCAGCTCAAATGATCGCACCGGTGGCGAATGGCGCTGCCGTGGAGCTGCTAAAGATTCCTTACGCTTCGACGGCCACCGTGAATCTCGCGTTCCGCTGTCAAGACTTTCCGCGACGACCGGACAGTTTCGGCTTTGTGGTACCGGCGGTCGAGCGGCGAAAAATTATGGCTTGCACATTCAGCAGTTTGAAATATTCCGGACGGGCGCCGGAAGATCATATTTTGTTACGAGCATTTGTCGGTGGCGCCCTGCAGCCCGAACTGTTCGCCGATGATGATCCCGCGATGATCAAAAACGTTCGGGCCGAATTGGCGAGCCTGCTCGGCGTCGTTGCCGAGCCCGTTTTGAGCCGAGTCTGGCGGCATCGGAAGTCGATGCCGCAATATCACATTGGACATGCCGCCCGAGTCGAGCGCATCGAATCTAAGCTCCGACAATTTTCCTCGATTGCACTAGCCGGCAGCGCGTATCGCGGAGTCGGCATTTCCGATTGCGTCCGCAGCGGCGAAGAAGCCGCAGAACAAATTGTCGAAATTTTATGATTGACGCCGTAGGGTGCGTTTGCGCACCACCCTTCGATTCGGCAGCGTCGCTCCCTGCCTACTCAGGGCGATCGGTCTTGTCCGAGTTCCCGAGTAGCGCCGCGTAAAAAACCATGCTTGTTGACGACCGCATGAAAGCCGGACTATGAGTCGCCTATGATTATTATCGATTCGCAAGTTCACATCTGGGCGCCGGAGACGCCGGAGAAACCGTACGCACGCGGGGACGCTTCGGCGCCGCATCGGCCGGTGCCGCTCGGACATGAAGAGCTACTTCGCGAGATGGACGGCAGCGGCGTGGCGCGTTGCGTGCTCGTGCCGCCCACGTGGGAAGCCGATCGCAATGATACCTCCCTCGAAGCGGCGCGTTTGTACCCCGATCGGTTTCGCGTGATGGGCCGGTTGCCGCTAAACAAGCCGGAAAGCCGCGAGCGGATGCCGACCTGGAAAAGTCAGCCCTATATGTTGGGAATCAGAGTGGCGTTCAATGCGGGGAAGACGCGAAGCTGGCTGGAGGACGGCACGGCGGATTGGTTTTGGGATGCTGCCGAACGATACAACGTTCCAGTGATGGCATTCGCCCCGCACAACGTCCCCAAGCTCCAAGAGATCGGCGAACGCCATCCGGGGCTGCGCATGATCATCGACCACATGGGACTAAACTCGAATTTGCGCGGCAAATCACTGGAACCGGCGGTTGCCAATACGCTCAAGCTCGCGCGCTTGCCCAATGTCGCAGTGAAGGTTTCGGCACTGCCGTGCTATGTCGATGAGCCCTATCCATTTCCGACCTTGCATCCCTTGGTGCGCCGGGTGGTGGACGCTTTCGGCCCGCAGCGCTGCTTCTGGGGTACCGATCTTTCGCATCTTCCGTGTCCATATAAAGAGGTCGTGACACTCTTTACTGAAGAGATGAAATGTCTCTCGACCTCGGAACTGGAATGGATTATGGGCCGCGGTATCGCGGAGTGGCTCGGCTGGCCGCTGGGACAATAACTGGAGGATTAGACGATGAAGCTCGTGAATCGTGACCTGACGGTGGAAAAGGACGGAGTTCCCGGCTATCTCGCGCATCCCGAGCGGAAGGAAACGGGTCCAGGCGTTCTAATCGTGCACCATCATTATGGCGTCACGGGAAATATGAAGGTCAACGTCTGCAACTTCGCCAAGCTCGGTTATACGACGCTGGTGCCGGACCTGTACAAAATGTTGGGGGAATCGGACGGTGTCCATGAGGCGCAGAAGAAAACCACGGACGGGCAATTTGTAGAGATTTTGAACAGCGCGTGGCGGTATTTGACCTCGCGACCGGAAGTGGATGCCAAGCGCTGCGCGGTGGTCGGATACTGCATGGGCGGGCGCATCGGCATCCACTTTGTGGCCGCGACTCCCAGCGTGCGCGCTTTCGTCGGCTACTATCCGTCGGTGCGCGACGAGGAACCGAGTAAGTTAAGACCGCGCCATCCGAATGACGCCGTCAAGGACTTCAAATGCCCGTCGCAAATTTTCTTCGGTGCCAAAGATCATGTTGCAAGCATCGCAGTGCAGCAGAAGCTCATGGCGAGTTTTCAAGCCAATGCACAGCCGCTGGACTGGCACTTCTTCCATCGCGCCGGACACGGATTCGCAATGGCGGACGGCGATTGTTACGATCCGAACCTCGCCGAACAGGCATGGAGTCTGGTTTCGGAATTTCTCGCTAGAGAATTAGGTACTTAAGCCCGAACGCGATAAGGCGACTGCCGGTCGCATCTGCGGGGCCCGCCGAAAGCTTGTCCCGGAAGAAATCCGGAGCCGGCATCCAGAAAGGGTGTATGCCATACGTGCCTACAGAATTCTTCGCCGAGAGACAAACGGGCGCAGCATGCTGCGCCCCTACATCCGCACTGGTTGCGATTTACCGCCGCCAGTGCGAATTCCACTGACGCAACGTAGTTCGGCTCAGATAATCCCTTTTTCCTTGAAGTCGACGATCGTTTTCTGGTCGTAACCCAAAGTTGTAAGAAACTCGTCGTTGTTCTGGCCGAGTTCCGGCGGCGGCGTGGGATGGCTCGATGGAGTTTCGCTATAGTCCAAGGGAAATTTGACGGTCCGAATTGTCGGCTTGTCTTTGCGGTCGATCGCGATCTGCAAACCCATGTGCTGCACCTGCGGGTCATCGAATACTTCTTTCAGATTATAGACCGGAGTGTGCGGCACGTCGTTAGCTTCCAGCTTTTCAATCCAGAATGAGCGCGGCTGTTCTTTAAAGAATAGGGCGAAGGTCTTTTGGAGATCGTCGTAGTTCGTCCGGCGATTCGGTCGTGTGTTGAAACGCGGATCATCGATCAGCTCCGGATGATCGACGGATTTGCACAAACCTTCCCAAAATTTCTGCGGCGAGGATAAATGAATGGCGAGCAATGCCCCGTCAGCGCAGGCGAAGGCGTACGTCTGCGAGTGGCGCGGTCTCGTGTAGGGTCCCGGCACTCGTCCGTTGGCGAGCGTTTCGGTGGCGGGGGCGTTTAGGAAGGCGAGAATCGATCCAACCATTGTCGCATCCACCTGCTGGCCTCGGCCGGTTTGCGATCGCGCCACCAGGGCACCGAGAATACCGATCGCCGAAAACATGCCGCTCAGACAATCCGCATAAGCCGGTCCGACGGGCTTCGGGTTTTTCGGATCCATCAGCACGCTCATCATGCCGCCCATGCCCTGACCGACGGTGTCGTAGGCGGGCCGTTTAACATAGGGACCCGTTGGCCCGGTGCCCGTAATCGAGCAGCAAACGATCTTCGGATTGATTTTGCTCAGCGATTCGAAATCGATGCCGAGTTTTTTCGTCACACCGGGGCGATAGTTGTCGATCACGACGTCAGATTCTTTTACTAGCTTGTAAAACACTTCTTTGCCTTCCGATGTCTGCAAATTCAGCGTCACGCTTTTCTTGCCGCGATTGTAAGCCCAGAAATTCGGCTGATCTCCGCCGAAATCCCAACCGCGAAAGGGATCGCCGCCCTTGGGATTTTCGACTTTGATCACTTCCGCGCCAAGGTCCGCCAGCAACATGGCGCCGTAAGGGCCGGAAATGAAGTTGCCCAACTCCAAAACTCTGATGCCGTCCAAACAACCTTTCATTCTTCTTCTCCTGATCTATGTATTTGGTGTCTGCTTGCCAGTTGCGTTCGTCTTCAGATAATGGAGCTTTCATATATCCCAATTCCAAGGAGCACAAGATGGCTACTCCTCCGCCGGTCACGGATACACTGGCGCAGTTTGTGACGCAAACCGGACTGAGCGCGATCGCTGAAACAGCGCTGGGCAATGCAAAACTGCATATGCTCGATACTTTGGGCGTGGCGCTCGCCGGCACGCGCGAGCCGGTGGCCGCCATCGCCTTGGATTACTGCAAGCGAATCGGTTCCGCGCATGAATCGACGATCTGGGGTACCGGATTAAAAGCAGCCGCGCCAACCGCGGCTTTTGCGAACGGGCTACTGGCGCACGCGCTGGATTACGACGACTGGGATGCATTTATACACGTCGGCCACCCAACGAGCATGTTGCTTGGCGCGGCGTTGAGCGTCGGCGAAAGCACCGGCGCGTCCGGCAAGGAGTTGCTGAAATCTTACGTGCTCGCGATCGAGGTGATGTGCAAACTTGCCGCGAATTGTCCGAACGTTCAAGATCGCGGCTTTCACAGCACGCCGGTGTGGGGTAGCCTTGGCGCTGCCGTCGCCTGCGCGAGTTTGTTGAAATTGGATGCAGCGCGGTTGAAGGCCGCTCTTGGGATAGCCGCTTCGGCAGCGGGGGGCATTCACCGCCAGCAGGGAACGATGGTGAAACCCTTCCATGCCGGCAACGCTGCGAGAAACGGCGCTGAAGCGGCGCTTCTGGCTCAAGCAGGATTCACCGCGGATGCGGCAATTCTCGAAGCGCCGCGTGGGTTTTGCGACACTTTTTTCGGCCCGGCGACATGCAATTACGACAAAATGATCGAGAATATCGGCCAGCCGTTTTTTTTGGAATCTCCTGGTCTTGGGCTCAAATGGCATCCGTGCAGTGCACCACAGTTTTTGGCCGCGGATGCGGCGCTAAACTTAAAACACGAGCACAGGATTGATTATGAGGACGTCGCAAGGATCGAAGTCAGGATTCCGCCGCTGCGCTATCAGCGCCACTATGCCGTGGAAGTAAAAACGGGATTACGCGGCAAGTTTGCGATCAACTACGTCGTTGCCATGTGCATACTGGAGGGCAAACTGGAGCTTGCGACCTTCACCGACGAGAAAGTTAACCAGCCCAAGGTTCAGGAGGCGCTCGGCAAAGTGGAGGTCATTTGTGACGAAAGCATACCGGAACCCGGGCCGTATTGTCCGGTTACCGTTGAGTTGAAGAATGGTGTGCGGCACAGCTTCACCGCGCGCATCGCGAAAGGCGATCCACGAAATCCACTGACGGAAAGCGAAGTGATCGAAAAATTCCGCAGCAACGCAAAGCTGATCATCAGCGACAAGCAAGCGGAAAAACTGACTTCCCTGGTGCAGAACCTGGAAGCAGTGGATAGCTTGCGATCGCTCGTCGGATTGCTGGTCCCCGGTTAAAGTCAACCGGATAGTTCTTGTCAGCGTTGGCTCCCGTCCGGTTTGCAAACCATCTCTCACCGTCGAGTTTCGGGAGTGCCGATCCCAGTTCCGTCATTCCCGCATGCTTTTAGCGGTGGTTCGACTGAGCGCTCCACCACAGGCGAGTTCCGGACTGGACCCCCGATTAAAGCCGCTTGAGATACATTGAAATTTGTTTTCTATGGCGACCCCAAGCTCATGAGTTCTTCGCGATGAACCGAATCGCTACCCTATATTGACAGTATTTTTTCAATTCGATAGCGTCACCAGCATTCTCTCTGCGTGAGACCAACCTATGGCGGACGATTTAAAGCCGGCGAAAAGCGGCAAAATCAAAGTCGACGACGTGAACCTCTATTACGAGCTATACGGCGCCGGCGATCCTCTTGTTCTCGTGGCCGGCACAGGCATCAGTCTGGCGCCGTGGCGGGTTTCGCAAGTGCCGGAATTCGCGAAGCACTATCAGGTGCTGATTTACGATCACCGCGGGTTGGGGCGGAGCGACAAGCCCGATATGCATTACACGACGCGGCTCTTCGCCAAAGATTGCGTCGGTCTGATGAACGCCCTCGGCATCCAACGAGCGCATATGATGGGGCATTCCATGGGCGCCCGAGTTTGCCAGTGGATCGCACTGGATTATCCCGAGAAAGTACGCAGCCTGGTGCTATCGGGCCCGGGCTCGGGGAAATACAGCGAAGATCTCGAAGATTACCCGCGCGGCGTGCCGATGGATGCCGCTCTGGAAATGATCGAGAAAGGCTACGAAAAATATCAGAGCGATCATTGGGGGCCCGGCTTCATGTTTAGCGAAAGTTTCATGAAGCAGCATCCGGACATCGTCAAGAAATATCAGGAGCTGATCGTCGACGAGGTGCCGCCGCTAAAATGCTATCTGCGCCACGTGGTGGCGCGCCAGTGCCATGAGACGACGCATTTACTCGACAAGATCAAAGCGCCGACGCTGGTGATCGTCGGCAGCAAAGATACCCATGAAGGGGGCACCGGCAATCACGTTGAATCTGCCAGAGTGTTAGCCGAAAAAATTCCCAATGCCGAGCTGGTGCTGGTGGAAGGCGGCCGGCACGGCTATTTGCGCGAAATGCCGGAAAAGGGCCATCCGCCGATTCTCGATTTTTTGCGTCGGCATTAGACGTGGGCAACGCCCCACCTTCCTCCTCCTCTATACGCGGGAGGAAAGAGCGGGGACACGCGGTCATAAATTAGCATGGACAAAAAAGAAATCATCGACAAGCAAAAAAAATATCTGTTTTCCTGCGTGTCCACTTACTACGACGAGCCCTTGGTCATCGACCATGCCAAGGACCAATATGTCTATGATGCCGATGGCAAGGAGTTCCTGGATTTTTTCGGCGGCATTCTGACCGTGAGCGTGGGGCATTGCAACGAGCAAGTGACGCGGGCGATCGATGCGCAAACGCATAAGCTTCAGCATATCTCGACGCTCTACGCCAATGAGCCGCAAGTGAGCCTAGCGGAGAAACTCGCCCAGATCACGCCCGGGCGCTTGGAAAAATCTTTTTTTACCAACAGCGGCACGGAAGCGAACGAGACCGCCGTCTTGCTCGCACAGCTTCATACGAAATGCCAGGACGTGATCACGCTCCGGCACGCCTATAGCGGCCGTTCCTATCTCGCCTTGAGCTTGTCGGCACAGTCGAGCTGGCGCCTTATGCCCAATGTCGTTCCGGGCGTTCATCACATCGCCAACGCGTATTGCTATCGCTGTCCGTTCGGCTTGACCTATCCGAGCTGCGATCTCAAATGCGCCAAGGATGCGGAAGAAGCGATCCAAACCATGACTTCGCAGGGACGGGTCGCCGCGTTTCTCGCCGAGCCGATTCAAGGCGTCGGCGGTTTTATCGTGCCGCCCAAGGAATATTTCAAAGAGATTGTCGGGATTATTCGCAAATATGGCGGCCTGTTTATCAGCGATGAGGTGCAAACGGGGTGGGGCCGCACTGGCGGGAAAATGTTCGGCATTGAACACTGGGGCGTCGATCCCGATATCATGACCTTCGCGAAGGGAATGGCCAACGGCGTACCGATCGGCGCCACGATTGCCACCCCGGAAGTGGCTGACAGCATGAAGGGCAACACGATTTCGACATTCGGCGGCAATCCGGTCACCTGTACTGCCGCGACCGCAACGATCCAGGTCATTGAAGAAAACAATTTGGTCGAGAATGCGCGGGTGATGGGCAACCGGTTGCGCGACGGCCTGAATGGGCTAAAAGAGAAATATCCGGTGATTGGCGATGTGCGAGGCATGGGTCTGATGCAAGGTATGGAACTGGTCGGTGAAAAAAAACTCCCCGACGCGGAGAGCGCCAAGCGCCTGATGGAGCTGACCAAACATAATGGGCTGTTGCTCGGCAAGGGCGGAACGTATGGCAATGTGCTCCGCATAGCTCCCGCGCTGAACGTCAACAAGGATCAAATTGACCATGCCCTGAGCGTGCTGGATCAATCGTTCGGCCAATTGGGGCAGTAGGCGTCACGGCGGGTCGGATGACCATCTCGCCGGCAATGGCCGTTTCTCCTTTGCCTAACCTCGAACCTGCATGAACACACTCGGCCGCAGGATTATTGGAGCAATTCCGGTTCTCCTCGGCATCTCTTTCCTCATATTCTTGCTGATGCATATCGCGCCCGGCGATCCCGTCACCTTGCTGCTGGGGGATGACGCAACGCCCGCGGATATCGAGCGCACCCGGCATGAGTGGGGATTGGATCAACCCCTGATCGTTCAGTATTACGACTTTGTGAACCGAGCCGTTCGAGGCGACTTCGGGAAGTCGCTCAAGTTCAACGAATCGGTGACGAAGCTCATCGCCGAGCGATTGCCCGCTACGCTCGAGCTGGCGTTTGCCAGCTTGTGCGTGGCGATCATGATCGCGGTCCCGTTGGGCGTGTACTCCGCGATCAAGCACGATTCGCTTTTCGATCACGCGGGCATGAGTGTCGCGCTGATCGGTGTATCGCTGCCGAATTTCTGGCTCGGCATCATGCTGATTTATTTTCTCGGCGGTCAATTGAACCTGTTACCCGTGGCTGGCCGGATTGAGTACGGTGTTGAAGTGAAAGCGGTGACCGGGCTGTATCTGCTCGACAGCCTGCTCACCTTCAATTTCACCGCATTTTGGAGCGTTCTGCAGCATCTGCTCATGCCGGCGTTCACCCTCGGCTCCGCGCTGGCGGCCATTGTTACCCGGATCTCGCGTTCCAGTGTTCTCGAAGTCATGCGCCAGGATTATGTCACCACGGCGCGAGCCAAGGGGCTAAGCGAAAGAAACGTTATTTGGCACCATATTTTACGCAACGCGCTGATCACAATCGTTACTATCCTCGGCCTGCAGCTAGGCGCATTGCTCAGTGGTTCGGTCATCACAGAAACGGTGTTTTCGTACCCCGGCATTGGTGATCTACTGATCCAGTCCATTTCCGCACGCGACTACAAACTCACGCAAGTGTTGATTTTGATGTTCGCGGTCACCTATTTCGTGGTCAATCTGCTGATCGATCTGCTCTACAGCTGGATCGATCCGAGAATTAAGTTCTGATGTTTTCGTTGCGTTATCTGAAAGTCTGGGTCGGCGGAGCGATTGTGATGCTGCTCTGCATCTGCGGTGTTGCCGCTCCGCTGCTGGCGCCGCGCGATCCTCAGGCGCAAACACTCGAGGACAGATTGCGGCCGCCGCGCTGGAATGAGAACGGTGCGCCCGCTTACTTGCTCGGCACCGACAATCTCGGCCGTGATATGCTGAGTCGAATTATTTATGGATCACGAATATCTTTGATCGTCGGCGCCGCCACCGTGATTTTTGCCGGCCTGGTCGGCTGCACGCTTGGCGCTGTTGCCGGATATTTCGGCCGCGGCGCTGACGAAATCGTAAGCAAGATTTCCGAAATTTTTCTGGCATTTCCTTTCTTGCTGATAGCGATTGCGATCATGGCTTTTCTCGGCCAGGGCGTCGGCAACTTGATTATGGCCCTGATGCTGAGCCGTTGGGTTCAGTATTGCCGGGTCGTTCGCGGCGAGGTTCTTTCGTTGAAAGAGCGAGACTTTGTTACCGCGGCCAAAGCTCTTGGCGGGAAGGATTGGTACGTGCTGCTAAGGCATGTGGTACCGAATACTTTTGCGAGCGTGACTGTCATCGCCACGTTCGGGATGGCGATCGTGATCATCACCGAGGCGAGCTTGAGCTTTCTCGGCCTGGGCGTGCCGGTGCATATCCCGACCTGGGGCTCCATGCTGAGCGAAGGCCGAAGCTACATCAATCGCGCGCCATGGCTGACGATTTTCCCCGGCCTGGCGATTTTCATTACGGTGTTCGGCATCAATTTGCTGGGCGACGGACTGCGCGACATTTTTGATCCGAAATTGCGGCGGCAGAGGTAAGATCACCCCGACGGGAATTGGGACTGAAACAGCATAAAATCGACTAGGAGATTGCTTATGAGAAGGCTTATCGATCGACGGACGTTTTTGAAAACAAGCGCCGCGTTGGCCGTGAACGCAGCCGCAGGACGATATGTCAAGCGCAAGGCCTATGGGGCGTCGCGTGATCGAGTGACGATCTATCATTCGAGCGTGGCGGATTCTATCAATCCGTACAACCACAGCTCCAGTCCGATCTACGGCAACTGGCAACATGTGATGGAGCCACTGGTGGAGCTGGACTACAAGAAAAAAGATTACGTCGGCATTCTTGCTGATTCTTGGCAGTTTCAGGGCAACAAGTGGACCTTCAAACTCAAGAAGGGTATCAAGTTTCACAATGGCGCGCCGCTCACCTCCAAAGACGTGGCGTTTTCAATCGAAAAAATGCGCGATGAAAAAGGCGGCAGCTTGCAGGCGCCGAACTTTAAAGATGTTACCGAAGTGCAAACGCCCGACGACCTCACCGTCGTTTTT
>JBIOXP010000161.1:0-12046 GCA_044869705.1 Binatia bacterium
CGCCAATGGTATGAATTTTCCAGCCTTTCATGCTCGGCGGCGGCACCAACATCGCGAGATTGGTTTTGCCGCAGGCGCTCGGAAACGCGCCGCAAATGTAGTGAATCTCGCCTTCGGGATTTTCCACGCCGACGATCAGCATATGTTCGGCGAGCCAGCCTTCTTTCTGCCCGAGCTTGCTCGCAATCCGCAGAGCCAGACATTTCTTTGCCAACAAAGCGTTGCCGCCGTAACCCGAGCCGACGCTCCAGATCGTGTTATCCTGCGGATAGTGGCAGATAAAGCGACGGTCGATGTCGAGATCGGCTTTGGAGTGAAGGCAGCGTGTAAAATCATCTGAATCGCCAAGGTGATCCAACGCGATTCGACCCATGCGCGTCATCAAACGCATGTTGAGAACGACATAGACACTGTCAGTAATCTGGATTCCGACCTTGCTGAACGGAGAGCTTGCTGGACCCATCAGAAATGGAATCACGTACAGCGTGCGTCCGCGCATCGCGCCGGAAAAAATCTTCGCCAGCCGATCGTAGGACTCGGCAGGCGCCATCCAGTTATTGTTGGGGCCCGCTTCTTCCCGCCGTTCAGTACAAATAAAAGTCAGATTCTCGGTTCGCGCGACATCATTGAGCGCGCTCCGGTGAAGATAGCAACCGGGTAATTTTTGTTGATTGAGAGCGATCAGGTCGCCGCACTTGAGCGCGACGGAAGTCAACTTCTCCTTCTCTTCTTCCGACCCATCGCACCAATAAATATCATCGGGCTGGCACATCGCGGCCATGTCCTTGACCCATTTTTGGATGTGCGAATTGGTCGGAACCGTACCTGTTGAAGAGCTCATGGATTAACGAATGTTCCTTTCCTCAGATGTTGCACCTCGCGGGTTCACGTGCAGCGAGCGCGGGGACGGTAACGTCGTCCCGAAAAAAAATGCGTGCCAGAGCGGCAACGCCTCATGCAAGAAGCCTATCCGATGAGCCGCGGCGATGTCAATATTGGCACTAGCAACGGAACACGCGGAACAGACGCCAGCGTCCGCCGGGTAGATCGTCCGCCCATTTAGCCAACGCCGCGAGCTCGCCGCGCGGCTCCAGGATCGCGACAAAATCCTCGCAAGCTTGGCGCGGGCCGATTTGGCCCAACACTTCTTGCTGTCCCAAGCGCAAGCGCGACACGAGGCGGCTCTGCCAAACTACGGCGCGCAGGTGATTCAAGGCGGTCTCGAGCGCTACAAGCGGCATCTCTGCTGCCGAGCCGACACTGGCGAGGTCGTCGACGCGAATCGCTTGAGCGATATCGAGATGATCGCAGCCGACGCGGCGAAGCGTTTTGAGAAACGCGCCACAACCGAGGCGACGACCCATGTCTGCAGCGAGCGTCCTGACGTAAGTTCCACGCGAGCAGGTCACGTCGAATTTCAGTTCGCGCTCGTTCACCTTATCGATGCGCAGCGCGGCGATCCGAATCGGGCGCGGGTCGCGCGGGATTTCCTTGCCTTGGCGGGCCAGTTGATATAATCGCACCCCGTCTTTTTTTAGCGCCGAGAACATCGGCGGCACCTGCTGAAGCGCTCCGGTAAACTCCTTTTCCAGGAGGCGTAAATGTTTTTCCGTAATGACAGGGATGGTAAACTCGCCGACCACTTTGCCGGTGCCGTCCTGGGTATCCGTTTCGACGCCCAGAACCATAATACCTTGGTAACGCTTGGTGCCGCTGAGAAACACTTCGGCGACCTTGGTTCCCTCGTTGACGCCGATCAAGAGAAGACCCGACGCGAATGGATCGAGAGTACCGAGATGACCCACTTTTTTGGCCGCCAGAATATTTTTGACCCGATGGACGATTTGGGCGGAAGATGGGCCTTCGGGTTTATCGATCAGCAATATCCCGCTGCGGCTCATAGGCATGGCAAGAGTTTCAAGGAAGTCGGAATCGGTAGGAAACAAACTAGGACTTAACCGCTCTCAGCAAAGATTCGATTCGCTGGGCTTCAGCCTCGGTTTCGTCGTAGCTAAATTCGATCGACGGCAGGAAGCGCAGGCGGAGTTCTTTGCCGAGCTTTGAACGGATGAAACCGGTGGCGTGCTTGAGACCTGCGAGCGCTTCGTCTTTGTTGGCATCCGGGCCGAAAACACTGAAAAAGATCCGCGCGTGGCGTAAATCTTTGCTCACTTTGACGCCGGTCAAATTTATCGATTGCACACGCGGATCGCGAATCTCTCGAGCGAGAAGCTCCGCTAAGATCTTCAACAGCAGGTCCCCGACCCGGTCCGCACGCTGAAATTCCATGCGCTATCGAACAGCTCTCTCAGGCTGACTATTCGTCAAGCTCAGCAATGGAAACACTCCATCTCCGAGTCGCTCAGCTCGGCGAGTCCAAGGGAATCGACAAAATCGACAATGCTGGCCAAAGTCCTCTCGACCACCGGTTGCGCCGTTCCCGCGGCGGCAAATCCTAAAACCGCGCTCTGCCAGAGATCCTGGTCGCCGCACTCCGTGACCGCGACATTGAACTGGTTTCCCACCCGAGCCTGGATACTTTTCAGCACCCCCCGCTTGCCCTTGAGCGAGTGGTTCTCAGGAATCGTCAGCTTGAGCTTAAGGACTCCCACAACCATGAACCAACAATCCGAGCGAATGTAACTCGAAAAGAAATTTAGACCCCGCTCACGCGCGGCGCCTCGCGGCCGTGAGGCATCGGGTTAATCCGGCGCACCACCGGAATGCGCTCGTAAGCTTCGATGACGTCACCCTGCTTGATGTCCTGAAACCCTTCCAACGAGAGGCCGCACTCGTAACCCGCGGCAACTTCGCGGACGTCGTCTTTGAAGCGCTTGAGGCTCGCCAGTTTGCCGTCGTGCACGACCACTTGATCGCGCAGCAAGCGCACCGAGTTGCCGCGCGCGATTTTGCCTTCGGTGACGTAGCACCCGGCGATCGTCCCAACGCCGGCGATATTGAAGATCTGGCGCACATCGACGCGCGCCTGCGTCTGCTCGCGATAAGTGGGCTCGAGCATGCCTTCCATCGCCGCGCGCACGTCGGCAACAGCCTCGTAAATGATCGTGTAAAGCCTCACATCGACGCCCTCTTTGGCCGCCAACGCCGCACCCTTCGATTCGGGACGGACATTAAAACCGATGACGATGGCATTGGAAGCCGCGGCAAGCAAAATATCGCTCTCGGTAATTCCGCCGACCGAGCCGTGGATGACTCTGAGTTTCACCTCATCCGTTGACATGCGGCTCAGCGCGTCGGTGAGCGCTTCCACTGAGCCCTGCACGTCCGCCTTGAGCACGACCCGGAGCTCTTTCACGTCGCCGGTTTTGATTTGATCGTACAACTCTTCCAGTGAAACTTTGCTCGATTTGACCAGTTCGGTCTCGCGCTGCTTGCTTTGGCGATACTCGGCGACTTGCCGGGCTTTCGCTTCGTCGGCTACCGACACGAAGGAATCGCCCGCCTGCGGCACGCCCTGCAAGCCGAGAATCTCCACCGGGAACGACGGCGGCGCGGAGTCGACCTTGCGGCCGTGATCATCGATCATGGCGCGCACCTTGCCGTAGTAAACACCGCAAACAAAGGCGTCGCCGCCATGCAAAGTACCTTCTTGGACGAGAACCGTAGCTACCGGTCCGCGACCGCGGTCGAGCTTGGCTTCGACGATGGTGCCGCGCGCCAGCTTGTCGGGGTTGGCGGTGAGCTCCAGAATATCGGCTTGCAACAAAAGCATCTCGAGAAGATGCGGAATACCTTCGTGCGTCTTTGCCGATACCGGAGCAAACACCGTATCGCCACCCCAGTCTTCCGAAGCCAGACCGTATTCCGAAAGGCCGCGCTTCACTTTTTCGAGGTTCGCATCGGGACGGTCCATCTTGTTCACCGCGACGATAATTGGCACTTCGGCGGCACGCGCGTGGTTGATCGCTTCAACTGTTTGCGGCATGACGCCATCGTCTGCCGCTACGACCAGGACGACGATATCGGTCACTTTCGCGCCGCGCGCGCGCATGGCCGTGAAAGCCTCGTGTCCAGGCGTATCCAAAAACGTCACGCTGCGGCCGTCCACTTGAACGTGGTAGGCGCCAATGTGCTGCGTGATTCCGCCGTGTTCCTGGGCCGTGACGTTGGTGCTTCGGATCGCGTCGAGCAACGAGGTCTTGCCATGATCGACGTGTCCCATGATCGTCACCACGGGAGGACGCGGCAGCAATTGGGCTTCCTCCTCGACTTGATGCTCGAGTTCGAGAGCCGTATCCGCGTCGAAAGCGACGTTTTCTACCTGATGATCGAATTCGGAGGCGATCAGGGTCGCGGTATCGGCGTCGAGCACCTGGTTGATCGTCGCCATCATGCCCATCGCCATCAATTTCTTGATGACCTCACCGGCTTTGACGCCCATTTCTCTCGACAAATCGCCCACCGTGACCACTTCCGAAATCTTCACCACCCTCTTGCTTGCGCGCGGGACGGTGATCTCGGTCTTTCTGAGTTCTTTGCCTGGCAACGCGCGCCTTTTTTTCGGGATGCGGCCTCCCCCACGCAGCTCTTTTTCTCTTAACTCCAGCACATCCTGCTTCTTGACGACTCTGCGTTTGTGCCGGCCCGGCTTCGGTTTGTCGTCGGTGGTCGTTGTCTCGCCCGCCCCGGCTTGTGGCTTTTCGCCGTCGGCCGCCCGTGCCGCGGGCTGTCCGGGCACCGGCGGACGCCGCACCGGAGTGGGTGCCGGCTCGATACGCATGGTTTGCTTGAGATCGATCCGGCCCAGGATACGCGCGCCCCGCGGCGCTTCTTGAGTCGCGGGTTGCTGAGTTTGGCTGTCGACTTGCGGTTTCTCCGGCTCCGGTTGAGTCGGTTCGGCGTCAGTGGACGGCGCCTTCTCCGCCGCAGTTGCTCGCTCAGCTTCAACCGGCGTGTCCGGCGTTGCGCTGATTCCCTCGTCGGCTTCGACTTGCGGAAACTCCTCGACGGGCATTTCTTCGATGCTGGGAACGGTCGGCTCCGGTTCCGGGGAAGCTTCCACGGGCGGCGCGACCGGCTCCGGAGGCGGCGGTGGGGCTTCGGCCGGAGCAATCTCGGTCCGGTTCACACGCCGACGAATGACATTGGCGCGCACACGGCGTTCCACGACAGTCTCGCGCGCCTCGGCGCTTCGGTGCGTTTCGTCCTCGGTTTTCACCATCCGATCGGCGACAATCTTTTCCTCGCCGACGTGGACCTGAGGCCGCTCCTGAGCGGCCAACGCGCTCCGCACCCGGGCCACTTCGTCATCTTCGAGGGCGCTTTGAGCCTTTCGCCCGCGTAATCCCAAACGATCCAACTGAGCGATGAGATCCTTGGTCTCGATCCCCAATTCTTTGGCCAACAGATGCACTCTCGTCTTACCCATGTCTCTTACTCCGATTTCGACACTGCAACTCCAGAATCAATTCTTCCCTAGCGGCGCGATTCACCTCGCCGTGAAATGCCCGATAATGATTCTTCCGAGCTAAAAAAGCCCGCCAGCATTTTTCGTTTCGGTGTAAATAGCCGCCACGTCCACGATTCGCGTCAACAATCAACCTATTCTGATCAGCCAAAGCTACACGGATCAACGTGTCTTGAAGATCGCGCATGCCGCAGCCGATGCAGGTCCGCTGCGGCCGATGGTGTTTTTGGACCACGTCTATTCGGATTGCGGCTCGGCGGGCTCCCCTGCTGCAACGCTTGCTGCGGCGGCCGCGGCTGCCTCGGCTTCGCGCGCTCGCTTTTCCGCCACATACTGCCGCGCCGAGTTGTGCAATGCCTCGGCTTTTTCCTTGCTGATCCCCTCGACATCGAGAATCTCCGCAAGATCGCTGTCGGCGACATCTTCGGCCGACTTGAAACCCTCCTGATAAAGCAACTCAGACGCAAAATCCCCGATACCCGGAATAGCGCTGATCGATTGGCGCGCCCTGCGTGTCTCCTCCTCCGCTTCCGCTTCGCTCCGAACATCGATGCGCCATCCCGTCAGGCGAGAAGCAAGGCGCACGTTCTGCCCCTTTTTACCGATCGCCAGCGAGAGTTGATCATCCGGGACGATCACTTCCATCGTATGATCCTCGTCATCAATCAGAATTTTTGAAACCTTTGCCGGCGCTAGAGCCCGGCATACGTATTCCGCGTGATCCGGAATCCAGTGCACGATATCGATTTTTTCGCCGCGCAGTTCTTGCACGACCGATTGCACGCGGGTGCCCTTCATGCCGACGCAGGCGCCCACCGGATCGACGTCGGGATCATTGGAAGCCACAGCGATCTTGGCTCGGCCGCCGGGCTCCCGCGCCGCGCCTTTGACTTCGACGATCCCTTCGTAGATTTCCGGCACCTCTTGAGCAAAAAGTTGGATCAGCATGCCCGGATGAGTGCGCGACAAAACAATTTGCGGGCCGCGGCTGGTAATTTCTACGCTGACGATATAGGCGCGAATACGATCGCCCTGACGGTAGCGCTCGCGCGGCACTTGTTCCTTCTCCGGTAGAATCGCATCGGTGCGCCCGAGGTTGACAATGATGTTGCGCTTCTCGAACCGTTGTACGATGCCGTTCACGAGTTGTCCTTCACGCCCCTTGAACTCGTTGTAGATAATCTCACGCTCGGCGTCGCGCAATCGCTGCACGATATTCTGCTTGGCCGCCTGCGCGGCAATTCGTCCGAACAAGCTCGAATCGAGCTTGCACAAGAGTTCATCGCCCACCTGCGCATCGGGATCGAGATTCTCTTGGGCGTCCGCCAAGGTGATCTCGGTGGCCTCGTCCTGCAACTCCGCGACAACGGTTTTCGCCTCGAACAGCTCGACTTCGCCGATTTCGGGATTGAACTGC
Organism: Binatia bacterium; assembly: GCA_044869705.1. Classification (GTDB taxonomy): domain Bacteria; phylum Desulfobacterota; class Binatia; order UBA9968; family UBA9968; genus DP-20. Next base: position 6,846 of record JBIOXP010000161.1, read on the forward strand.
GCCTCGATTTTGCGCTGGTGGCCGAACTTTTTCTTGGCCGCGGAAACCATCGCGTTTTCCAGCGCACTGATAAGAATCGATTTCTCGATTCCCTTTTCCTTGCTCACCTGTTCGATAACTCTATTTAGATCCTGCTGCATATGGCGCACTCCAGTCGTGCTCGTAATTCGATTTTTCGATTTGCTCAAAGGGAATTTCGCACCGAGTGCCATCTTGGTCGAGCGCGATCTTACCTGTTGAGACTTCTAGCAAGCGGCCCAAAAAGGATCTTCTGCCGTTGATCATATCCCGTGTGCGCACGCGAATTTTTTTGCCGATAAAGCGCGCAAAGTGGTCGGGGCGCTTCAGTGGACGGTTAATTCCCGGTGAAGAGACTTCCAGGGTGTAAGCGCCGTCGACGGTGTCTTCGGCGTCCAGGATGTCGCTCAATTCCCGACTCACCTCGCTGAGCTCCTCCATATTCGGACCGCCCTCTTTGTCCAAAAACAGGCGCAATACACGGCCGCCCCGACCTCCTTCGCGCCGAAACTCGATGTCGACAATTTCCATTCCGCGCGCTTGAGCCAGCGGCGTCGCGAGTTCCCAAATACGGGCGGTGGTCGCATCCATCCACTGAGCTCCAGAAACAAAAAAAGCGGGCATAGCCCACTTTGAGTCTAACTCCTAAAGTGTAAGAAAATTAATAGCATGTGGGATATTGCCAATGCAAGTCCCGGTTTTTCACGCCATTGCACGCTAGCTGCTATTTGTTATGATCGCGCTTTTAATTCGACGTCGATCATGAGACCCGGCTCTCCTGCCAAACGGCAATCTCCTGCGCAGATATCGTGGGAACAAATCCTCGCCAACTTGGACGATGGCGTGATCGCGCTCGATAGCGAGAGCAAAATCATTGTCTTCAACGAAGCCTCGGAAATGCTCACCGAAATTTCTTCCGCGACCGCCGTCCATCAGGGCTTCGAAAAAATCTTCAAACGCGAGCCCTGGTTGATCGATCTCGTCAGAACGACCCACGCGCCCCCTCACAAGCGGGCGGCCGCCGAAGGCGATCTGGTCAGCCGCTGGGGCCGCAAGCTCCCAGTCGGCGTGACTGTTTCACCGTTGCGCGACCGCCAAGGTCAGTTCATTGGCACGATCTTGCTGCTGCGCGACATTAAACGGCGGAAAGAACTGGAAGAGGATTTGAAGCGCGCCGATGGCCTCGCATTGATGGGAACTCTGGCCGCTGGATTAGCCCACGAGATTCGTAACCCGCTCGGGGGCATCAAAGGCGCCGCACAGCTGCTGCGGCGTTCGGCGGACGGTAACTCTTCGGTCCTTGATTTTACCGAGATCATGATTCGCGAAGTCGATCGCGTGAATCAATTGATCGAACAGCTGCTGGACCTTTCCCGTCCTTCGCAAATCACGCTCGCTCCCGCCAATATTCACGAGATCTTAGAGGATGTTTTGTTGCTCGAGAGTCAGGCCCTCAGCGAAAAAACACTGCATCTGCGCAAGCGTTTCGATCCGAGCTTGCCGCCGGTCCGTGGGGATCGCGCCCAACTGACTCAGGTCTTTCTCAATCTGGTAAAAAACGCTTTTCAGGCCATGAACGCGGGCGGCGTGCTCACCGTGACCACCCGATTGGAAACGGACTATCACATTCGCGAGCCCGGCACCGCGGCCAATCGTTTGATCTGGGTCGATCTTGCCGACAATGGGCATGGCATCCCTGAAGAGCACCTGGCGTATATCTTTTCACCGTTCTTCACGACCAAAGTAAACGGCACCGGTCTCGGTCTCGCGACCTGTGATCGCATCATACGCGAGCACGGCGGCACCATTCGAGTGGAAAGCGTTGCCGGAAAGGGAAGCACTTTCAAAGTTTCATTGGTGGTGGCGGACTGAGCAAGATGGATCAAGGAAAAATTCTCATCGTAGAAGACGAAGAGTCGCTGCGGTTCGTGTTGCAGAAAGCGCTCGAAGCCGAAGGATACTGGGTCCAAGTGGCGGCCAGTGGCGCGGTTGGGCGGCGGCTTCTCACCGACACCCATTTCGATGTCTCCCTCATGGATATCAAGCTGCCGGATGTCGATGGCTTGGATCTTCTCAAGGAAACTAAAGAGCACGGCGTTGATACCGCTATCATCGTGATGACGGCGCAAAACACGATGCGTAACGCCATCGGCGCGATGAAAAACGGGGCTTTCGACTACATCACCAAACCGTTCGATCTTGAAGACGTAGTGGTGTTGATCAAGCGTGCCATGGACAGCCGCAAGCTCAGCCGAGATTTTCGCGAGCTCAAGGAAGAGGTGAAAAAACGCTTCGAGCCCGGCGTGAACATCATCGGGACCAGCTCAAGCATGCAGACCGTCTACAAAACCATCGGCCAGGTTGTCGATACCCAGGCGACGATTTTGATCTTGGGCGAAAGCGGCACCGGCAAAGAGCTGGTCGCGAAAACGATCCATTATAATTCACCGCGCTGGAACCAGCCTTTTGTTGCCATCAACTGTGCCGCGATCCCGCGCGAGTTACTCGAAAGCGAGCTCTTCGGTCATGAAAAAGGGGCTTTCACCGGCGCTCTCGATCGCCGGCTGGGAAAATTTGAGCTTGCCGAGGGCGGCACGCTGTTCTTCGACGAAGTCGGTGATATCCCGCTCGATCTTCAAACCAAGCTACTGCGCGTCTTACAAGACCATGAATACAGCCGCTTGGGCGGCAGAGAGATGCTAAAGGCTGACGTGCGTATCCTCGCCGCCACCAACCAGGACCTGGACAAAGCGGTTAAAGAAAAACGCTTTCGTGAAGATCTTTATTTCCGCTTGAAAGTGATTCCGATTTATCTGCCGCCGTTACGTGAACGACGTGGCGATATTCCGCTTTTGATCGGCTATTTCATCGACAAGATCAACCGCGAAATGGGCATACAGATCTCGGGCATTTCGCCTGAAGCGCAGCGACTGCTCGAATCGCATCCTTGGCCGGGGAATGTCCGCGAGCTGGAAAATACCCTCATCCGCGCCGCCGTTTTATCTTCCGGCCCGATTCTCTTTCCCAAAGATTTCACTCTGCAAAACAAACCCGCAACGAGTCTGGAAATCGATCAATTATCGCTGGAAGAGATTATTCGACACAAGCTCGAGGATTATTTCCGCCGCACACAAGGCGTGGACGTGGATAATCTCTACTCGCTGGTAGTCGAACGGGTCGAGCGCCCGCTCATCGAGCTCACGTTAAAAAAAACCAAAGGCAATCAGATTCGTGCCGCGCAGATTCTCGGGATCAACCGCAACACGCTACGGAAAAAGATCACCGATCTGCGCATCGAGCTGAAAAAGGCAGCTTCCTGAATCAATGGCGCTCGAACTGCCGCCGCTCTACGCCATAGTCGACCCGCAACAGACCCGCAGTCGTCCCGCCGAGCCTCTTGTGGCCGCCCTTCTCGAAGCCGGCGTGACCATTCTGCAACTGCGAGTCAAAGCGCTGCCTGCGGCTGATTTTCTCGAGCTGGCAAAGCGGGCGCGCGCCATCACTCGAGCGCATCACTGCCGTCTCATTATTAACGATCGCATCGATATCGCGCTGGCTTGCGACGCCGACGGTGTTCACCTGGGTCAAGACGATCTGCCGCTGGGCGTCGGGCGAAAGCTCATGCGAGACAAGATCGTCGGCATCTCGACCCATGATCTCAATCAGGCGCGCGCAGCGGAGCGCGAAGGCGCCGATTACATCGGCTTCGGTCCTATGTACGGTACCAGAACGAAAGCGACCAGTTATGCGGCGCGCGGTCCGGCAATGCTGCAGCAAATTCGCGGCGCCGTGCAACTTCCCATTGTCGCGATTGGCGGCATCACAGAGGGGAATGCACAAGACGTTTGGCAATCCGGCGCGGATTCGGTGGCCATCATCAGCGACATTCTTCACGACGACGATCCCGGCGCGAAAGCCTTGCGGATTCTCAACCAAGGCCGAACGGTCCGGCAACGCATCTACGGCTCGACGCAAACATGACTTTCGACCATCCGCCGGAAGAGCGATACTTCGAGGATTATCTTCCCGGCACCGTTCACGAATTCGGCTTTATCAGCGTCGATGAACAGGAAGTGCTCGAATTCGGCAAGCGCTATGTGCCGCTCTCGTATCACGTCGACAAGGAAGCGGCGCAAAAAAGCATTTACGGAGGTCTGATCGCCAGCGGCTGGCAAACCGCGGCACTGATGATGCGCATCTACACGGAGAATTATCTCTCCCATGTCGCCAATCTAGGCTCGCCTGGCGGCGACGAACTGCGCTGGAACAAGCCGGTTTTTCCCGGCGACCGACTCTCCGTGCGCGCGACGGTGCTGGCGGCCCGGCGCTCAGAATCGCGGCCCGACCGGGGTATCGTCCGGACATTCATCGAGGTACTGAACCAAAATCGCGATGTCGTGATGAGCATGAAAATGGTCAATTTCGTAAAATGCCGCAATCCGTAAGGATGGCCCGTGTGATCGCCAATGCTCACGGCCGAACGATCAGCGCATCGTTGTAGAGGCGCAGCATGCTGCCCCGATCACGAGGACAGACCGGTCGTAAGCGGGCTTTCACAGAGTGGAGCAGCGAGGAATCTTTTCCGACAGCGTTTTCCTTCAGCCAGAAATAGCCTCATGAACTATTCTTTGAACCGAAGTATCAACTCCGCCATCCGTCACATCTCTCCGCGATTTCTGCTTTTGCTTGACGACCGAAAACCCAGCGCCTTCATTGGCAGGCAAACCGAGGAACACACAATCAGCGTCGACTTTAGCCGGATTCGCTGTCCAGTCTGCAAGTGGCAACCCAAACCAGCGCACCGCTGGTTCTGCGCAAGCTGCAGTTACCCTGAATACTTCGATGCAGGCTGCGGAACGTGCTGGAATACTTTCATGACGCGAGGTCGTTGTCCCGGTTGCCACCATCAATGGCGCTGGACGGCGTGCTTGAATTGCGCGGGATGGTCGCTCCACGCGGACTGGTACAAACAGGGTGTTGATAAGATGCCGTAGGTGATTGCCAGTGCGCGGACATCCAGCCGAACGCAGTCGTCCAGATTTTCGCGGCGGTGACCGCGATCGCGCGTATGGTTGTAGGGGCGCAGCATTGCTGCGCCGTCAATTTCCCGCGCTCGATGTGGGGGCGACCGGTGGTCGCCCTCTTATCATGATCAAAAATCCTCGCGTATCCGAAGATAGCTG